>JAGOSC010000036.1 GCA_018062515.1 Candidatus Omnitrophota bacterium | reverse complement strand
GTTGTGTTTTGAAATGGGTTAATTCTCATCCGGGCAATCCCAAAATCGGATTACCGGCGGTCATGGCTATCCTTATTTTAAGTGATCCTAAAACAGGCTTTCCTTTTAGTATTATGGACGCGACGTATTTAACAGCGGTGCGCACTGGGGCTGCTGGAGCTGTTGCGGCAAAATATTTGGCGGATAAGAATTCAAATGTAGTCAGTCTCGTCGGTTGCGGTGTTCAAGCGGTGACTCAATTGCAAATGTTGCGTAGCATTTTTCCTGTCAAAGAAGTCCGCGTTTGGGGGCATCAACCCAATTTAAGTGAAGGTTTTATTAAGAAGATGAAGATTAAAAATGAACGGATGATTCAGTCTTCGTCGATTAAAGAATGTGTTTTATCGTCGGATATTATCGTAACGACGACGCCGTCGAGAAAACCGATTGTGCGTCATGAATGGGTTAAACCCGGCGCGCATATTAATGCCATGGGCGCCGATGCTCCGGGTAAGGAAGAGTTAGATCCGCAGATTTTGCAAGAAGCCACGATCATTATTGATGATTGGGAACAGGCCTCGCACAGCGGTGAAATCAATGTTTCTTTAAGTAAGAAATTGATCACAAAAAGAAATATTTATTCGACGTTGGGAGAAATCGTCGCTAAGAAAAAGAAGTTTTCTCGGAAAGCCGGTCAAATAACGATTTTTGATTCAACCGGTCTCGCCATCCAGGATGCCGCTATTGCGCAGCTCGTCTACAATACAGCTAAACGTATGAATACCGGTCAGCACATCCGGCTATTTTAAAAAAGTTGGAAAATAATAAAAATGTCTTTATAATACGTTCTTTCGAGAAAAAAGAATCAAAGGAATTTTAATGATACCGGATCAAACTAAAGATTTATTATACGCCCAGCCGCAGGCCTTTATCGGCGATTTTGTATTTAATGAAGATGTCGCTAATGTATTTGATGATATGATCCGACGCAGCGTCCCTGGATATGGGTCGATTATTCATATGACGGGCGTTCTCGCCGGGCAATATACTCAAGCGAATAGTTTTTGTTATGATTTAGGCTGTTCCCTCGGTGCTGGAACATTATCCATGCGCCGTTATATTCATCAAGAGAATGTTAAGATTATCGCCGTCGATAATTCGGAATCCATGGTTGGGAAATGCCGCCAAAATATTGTCCGCAGTAATTTGACCGTGCCGGTGGAAATTTTTTGTCAAGATATCACGGAAACTGTGATCAAAAATGCTTCATTTGCGGCGATTAATTTTACTTTGCAATTTATCCATCCTGATCATCGCGCTGATTTAATTCAAAGAATTTATGATGGCCTTTTACCGGGCGGAGTTTTAGTTATTTCCGAGAAGATTAATTTTTCCGACGCGCAAGAACAGAATGTTCAAACGGAATTGCATCATTCCTTTAAAAAACTTAATGGATATAGCGATCTTGAAATCGCGCAGAAACGTACCGCCCTTGAGAATGTTCTCATTCCAGACACTTTGGAAACGCACTTGGAACGATTACGGCAAGCCGGTTTTAAGCAAACACATGTTTGGTTCCGTTGTTTTAATTTTGTCTCCATCATTGCCTTCAAATGAATTTTTATGAGCCAACCTTCCAGTTAATGAAACAATCCCGTTTGTCGTCGTGGGCGGAAACTCTTCCTGAACAAATTGAAAAATCTTTTGATTTTCAATATTGGGGCGACCTTCCTAAATGGCTGAGTGTCATTGATCAATTGCCCGACATAAAGCCTTCGCAAATAAATTTAAATACATCATCGATCGAAATTGGTTCTTCGGGCGATTGTGATACAAACACTCGCCAAACATTAGAGTTATTACTGCAACAGTTTCATCCGTGGAGAAAAGGCCCATATAATCTCTTTGGAGTGCATATCGATGCTGAATGGCGATCGGATCTTAAATGGAACCGTTTGATTCCGCACATTAAACCTTTACGTGGACGATATGTGCTCGACGTGGGTTGCGGGAATGGATATCATGGCTGGCGCATGGCAGGGGAGGGGGCGAAGCTCGTCGTCGGTATTGATCCGGTTATCTATTATGTTATGCAATTCTTGAGCATTCAAAATTATATCAACCAGCCGTCGGTCTCTGTTTTGCCATTGAGTATCGAGCAATTGCCAACATCATTTGATTATTTTGATACGGTTTTTTCGATGGGATTGCTTTACCATCGGCGTTCACCGATGGACCATTTATTTCAACTTAAATCTTTCTTGAGAGACGAGGGGGAACTTGTTCTCGAAACATTAATTATTGAGAATGATCAAGGTGATGTTTTAATGCCGCAAGATCGCTATGCCCGCATGTCGAATGTTTGGTTTATTCCTTCTCCAAGAACCCTGGAAATTTGGATGAAACGAGCCGGATTTAAGAATGTTCGTCTCGTGGACATCACCAAAACCACTTCCGAAGAACAGCGTGTCACAGATTGGATCGGTGATGAGTCATTGATGAATTTTTTAGATCCTAATAACACGAATTTGACCATCGAAGGATATCCGGCTCCGAAACGTGCAATTTTTATCGCAAAAAAATAATTTACAATTTCTTTTATTAAAATGAATTTGCTTGATGTCGTGATAAATAATTAGATAATAATATATAGTTATGCTATAAAAATGAACAGAATGACACCTCACAATGAAGCATATTTCACAAAAAGATTTATATCAGGGGAATTGGTTGACGCTGGTGGAAAGTGTTTATGAAAATAAACATGGCCAGCAGGTTGTTTGGGAAAGTGTTAAACGAAGAAAGCCGTGGGTTGGAGTCGTCGCGGTCGCTCGCATGGTTCCTTCTAATCGATTTATTCTGGTCAAACAATTTCGTCCGGCGATTAATGGTTATGTATTAGGTTTTCCGGCGGGAATCTCCGACGGTGATCCCAATCATGCGCTGGTTGAACTGAAAGAAGAAACTGGTTATACCGGAACGATTAAACATGCCAGCCCTGTCATGAAAATAAATTCCGGTATTGTTAATGATAGCGGAATTACCGTATATATTGAAGTCGATGAAAGTTTAGAAGTTAATCAATCTCCTCAACAAATGCTCGAACCAGGAGAGGATATTGATGTTGTTCTAGTTTCGCGTACAGATATGAAACAATATTTGCTGGATGAATACAAAAAAGGCACGCATATCGGTGGAAATCTTTGGTACTTATTTATATTAAGCGAAATGATTAATGAGACGTAAAAAAGGGAGAGTAAACATGTTATCAAAAAATAATTTTTATGTGGTCAGTTTGCTGTTGGTCGCGGTTATGTTGACCGGCTGTTCAGTTAAACGCGCAGCATCGAGTAAAAGCCTGAATAAAGGCGAAATCATGGGTTATGGACGTGACCGAAATTTTGTCCTTAGCCAATTGGGCCAACCGAAAAATAGCATAGCTAGGGACAATGGTATTGTTGATGAGTATGTTCTTCAACGAAACAGTACAGGTTGGGGTGTAACTCGCGCCGGCGTTTACAGTGTTCTTGACCTTAGCACACTGGGATTATGGGAATTGATCGGAACTCCGCTCGAAGAATTTGTGCAAGTCGAAGAGTTAGTCACTATCGAATACGACGAGAACAATCAAATCCGAAAAGTCAGTTATTTACAATATTAATCGGAAAATCATCATGAAACTTTTATATACAAAACGCTCGCCGTATGCCCGAAAAGTTTTGGTGACGGCTATAGAGAAAAAAATAAAATTGGAACTTATCGAGGAGAATTTAACGAATAAATCTCCTAATCTGCTCACACACAATCCGCTTGGAAAAATTCCTACCCTTATTCTCGACGATGATACATCAATTTGCGATAGTTCCCTCATTTGTGAATATCTGGATGGTTTGGAAAAAAGTCCCGTCCTGATTCCGAGCGATCCTAAAAAAAGATTAGATGTTCTTAAGATCGATGCTATCGCTAAAGGTTTGGCGGATAATGCAGTCGCTGTGTATTATGAAAAAGCCATTCTTCATCCAAAGGATTTCAACCAATCATTTATCGACGGAAAAGAAGCGGCTATTATTCGAACATTGGAATATTTTGATCAACACATCAGTGATTTGAAAGAATTTAATATGGCCGCGATTTCTATCGCCTGCGCGGTTGGCTATACCAAATTTCGTTTAGAACATTTATGGCCTCCAAAGAACTGCAAAAATTTAATTAAGTGGTTTGAAGAAGTGAGTCAACGCGAAAGTCTTCGCCAAACTATTCCTACAGCTTAATATGAACAATTTATATAATTTAATCGACGGAGGTATGCAGAATTCAAACTTGTTTGTGCATATGCCCATTTTTGATGAGATTTTTTATCAAGGACATTTAGAAGGCAAGGTACGAAAGTACCGCGCGGTACATGAAGACCAGCCGTGTGCTATATTGGCCTTAAATGTTATCCGCCAAGATGAAGATATTTTATGGGAAGCCGTCGAGGATTTTGTTAAATACAGTGTTTCAACCGCGGCTTTAGGTGTTCACGGCGTTTATATTTTTGATTTACTGACCATTGATATTCATAAAGAAATTAATACGTTCAATCAAAATGAATTTGCGAGCGTGATTATGAATACAGCACGCAAATTAAAGCCTGGCCAACAAAAGTTAGTCAAATATTCTTCCGCTTACGGTTTGATTCAAAAATTGGTCCATGAAGATTGGGGTAAAATCACTTTAAAGACGTCCGTGGATGTATTTAAAGATCAGCCCGTCTTTTTAGATATTCTCGTCAAACAATTGATCAAAAATTTCGAATTTGCTAATGATCCGGGCATTTTGCTTTTGAACGATTTGAGCAATCAACCGGTTTTTGATGCGAACAATATCGAACAGCAAACGCGCATTCAAGCGGTGATCGAAAAGCAAATCCCCAAATCCATCGAATTCCTTCCTGAAGTTTATATCAAAGACAAAAACGGTGTGCGAGAAATGCTCTCCGGATCAGTAATTAAATAACTCTTAATCTTTTTATTGAATAAATATATCCGTTATCGTATTATACTCGCATGTCCCAATTTATATACGGCAAGAAATATATTATTTCACTGTTGTTTTGTTTTTGGATCGCTTTTCTGGGCCTTTGTTTTTTTTCTGCCTCTATTTATTTGGATGAGAACCCGAGCAACAATAAGCAAGCTGTTGATTTTTTAAAAGGGACCCCTTCTGGTTTGATTCTCAAAAAAAGCAAAGCCAAATATATTTTTGAATTGGCAGCTTTTCTCCCGCCTTTGTTTATTCTTATAAATTTTTTGGTTAGAAGAAAAGAACCACGTATTTGTTGTTACGTCCACGATTCTGCTTTTTGTGACATCATTTCACCACCGTTATATAAATTGTTTACAAATTACCGCATTTAGTACCTCCTCGCAATATATCCATTATCTACAATTTTATTTCCAGCATTTTTGTATTTAATTCACGGATTCTTACAAAATATTTTAATAAAAATTCCGTTATTTGTATTATCGATGGCACGGCACGATCTGGGACAACTTCGAATCTGAAGGTTGCGTAAGACAATATTAAAATTGTTGTGGGAAGGGCTTTTCGAATTATTATCAGAATTTTTTAAAAAATATAATTGGTAGGAGGTGTCAATACATGTCGGAGAAAAAAATAATTGAGAACACAGATAGAATGGTGAAGAATGGACATCGGGCGGGCGTTATTTGGCTGACAGGTTTATCCGGCGCTGGCAAATCGACGATTGCTTATAATTTAGAAAAAGAATTGTTTGCCCATAATGTTATGACTTACGTTTTAGATGGTGATATTCTGAGGGCCGGGCTGAGCTCAGACTTAGGTTATACGATGAATGACAGATTAGAGCATCTTCGACGCACAAAGGAAGTGGTTAAACTTTTTTATGATGCTGGGTTTATTGTCATTGGGGCTTTTATTTCTCCTTTGGCGAGTATCCGCCAAGATTTTAAGGAATCATTTAAGGATGGGGATTTTCTGGAAGTCTTTGTGGATTGCCCCTTGGAGGAATGCGAGAAACGTGACCCGAAAGGATTATACGCCAGGTTCCGTCAGGGGGAAATTCTTGATTTCACGGGGATTTCCTCTTCTTATGAAAAGCCGCTTGATCCGGAGATACATATAAAAACGAATGAGCTGTTAGTCGAAGAATGTGTGGGCAAGATAATAAAATATTTGATAGAAAGGGAAATTATATACCCTAAAATCCGAAAGTATATCCGTTCCTCGGGTATAAAGATTGAGAAATACGTGTGATCAAATAAAACGAGGGAGAATAAATGGAACAGCTGCAAAAAATTTTCATTTTAGGTCCGGGGAGATCGGGGACAACGTTAATGTGCAATTTATTGGATAATCATCCGGATTTATGTGTTTATCCGATTGAAGTGAGCAGATTTCTCACCGAGTTTTTTAATCATGCTAATTTTTCCGCGGAATCTGTTTTGTCTGAGATGAACCGGAAAATGTATGGAAGTTTAGGTGTAGCTGATTTTGGTGGAATAAGAGAATCTAATGTTAACATGCCTGTCTTTGATCTTAAGCGGTTGGATAAGAAAATTTTTTGGGAATCCATGAATGATCATCCCGACAGCGTGATCAGCCTTGACAAATACCTCGATAAAATCTTTATGTCGTTGCAAAAATGCATGGGAGACAAAACGAATAAAAAATCTGGAGTTATGGATGTTACTTCTCCACATATAGAACGCTATTTAAAATATTTACCAACTAGCAAAATTATCTTTATGATTCGGCATCCTTGGAGTTGCTACAATTCGTATAAAAAGGTGTACTTTCAGAATGTTGATCATGTCTTACAGGTGCCAATCCTTGGGACATATTTTCCTGATATTTTCCTAGACACGTTGCGTGAAACGTTTAGAAACTTAAAACTCTTTCAAGATAATCCGCGGGTGCTTATTGTTCGATTAGAGGATTTACAAAGTAATCCCGAACCAATAATGCGTAAGGTAGCAAATTTTCTGGAGGTGCCGTTTACCGAATCGATGCTGCAATTAAGTGTTTTGGGAAAGCCATTTGCAGGGAACACATTCAAGCGCAATCCAAATATAGTATCTGATGAAATCGTTTCACTTGACTATTCCGATAATTTTTTGACGGATGATGAAAAACATATTTTATCGAAGATTATTCCTGACACGCCATTTTATAAAATAGATTATAGAGAGACGCAGCCTAAGCCGTTAGGTTTTTGGCGATTTATATCTTATTTTCCCGGGTGGTGGAAGACAAAAAAACAATTTCCACAGAATTTCATTACTTTAATCAACGGATTATACCTTTATATAAAAGTATATAAATCTTATGGTCGTTTTGTACAGAAACGAAGAACACAAATTGAAGAAGGTTTTTTGGTTTAGACAAGAAAACACGTAGGAAAAGAAACGGATTTTTCAGAATAAATAAATTTAACTTTAATTGCCATGCCTATGGGTTCCAAGCTTCTATAGCAAATCATAGTTATTCACACATAAAGTAATTTTCCCCGTTAATTCTCCTTCGCGGGATGAATTGACACCCCCCGTCATTTATGATAATTTAGGACTTCCAATTAATTAGAAAAGTAATATTAATACTATGATCGATTACCGAAAAACCCTCAATTTACCGCAAACCGATTTTTCTATGAAGGCTGGATTAGCCACCAAAGAGCCGGCTTATCTTAAACAATGGGCGGACGTTGGTTTGTACACGGCAATTAAGAAAAAAGGCGCCGGCAAGAAAAAGTTCGTTCTTCACGACGGGCCGCCGTATGCCAATGGGCATATTCACATCGGGCACGCGCTAAATAAAATCCTCAAAGACATGATCGTTAAATTTAAAACTATGGAAGGGTATAACACCAACTATACCCCGGGATGGGATTGTCATGGTTTGCCGATTGAGCATAAATTGTTTCAGGAAATGAATAAACGTAAAGAAGATGTAAACAGCGTGGATTTTCGTAAACAAGCCCATGATTATGCGATGAATTTCGTTAACATTCAACGCGAAGAATTTAAACGGCTCGGCGTGTTCGGAGAATGGGATAAACCTTATTTGACCTTAGATCCGAATTATGAATATTGGATTTTGAAATCTTTATCAGAATTAAATAAAAAGGGTTACATTTACCGCGGATTAAAACCGGTGAATTGGGATATTGAGAATGAAACGGCGCTGGCTGAGGCTGAAGTTGAATATGAAAATGTCACATCTCCGTCGGTGTACGTTCTTTTTGAAGCGACGAATCCGGAAACATTGAGCCTTCCGACCAATAAAAAATGTTATTTGCTCGTCTGGACGACAACACCGTGGACCTTGGTCGCTAACGTTGCTGTTTCTGTCCATGGAGCATTTAAATATTCAGTTGTTGAAACTCAAGATAAACTCATTATCGTCGAGAGTTCTTTAAGAGATAAGGTTTTGGTTAAAGGTGAGTTAAAAGATTATAACGTCATTAAAGAGATTTTAGGAAGCAGTTTGACCGCGTTAAAATACGATCATCCGCTTGGCATGCGAAAAAATTGTCCCGTCGTGACGGCGGATTATGTTACGAAAGAAGATGGAACGGGTTTGGTTCATACAGCGCCGGGCCATGGTGCCGACGACTATCAAACCGGTATGAAATATAAACTTGATATTGTTATGCCCGTCAATGAAAAAGGAATTTATACGAAGGACGCTGGAAAGTACGCGGGCACTCATGTCTGGAAAGCCAATAAAATCATTATTGAAGATTTACAATCCGCCGGAATTCTTTTTAAACGCGAAGATATTACACATTCCTATCCGCATTCATGGCGCTCCAAAAAACCAATTATCTTTCGAGCCACTCAACAATGGTTTATGAAAATTGATCACAATGATTTACGTACCAAAGCTAAAGAAATTATCGCCAGTGAAGTCAAATGGGTTCCGCCGGCGGGTGAAGAGCGCATTAAAGCCATGGTCGCTGGCCGCCCGGATTGGTGTTTATCCCGTCAACGTTATTGGGGCGTTCCTATTCCGGCGCTTAAATTGAAATCAACCGGTGAAATTAAATTGTATTCCGCCGTGATTGATCATTTGGCGGATATTGTCCGAAAAGAAGGAACGGATGTTTGGTTTATCAAAGATGTTCAGGATTTAATTCCGAAAGGTTTCAAAGATCCCGAAACGGGAGAAAGTGAATTTGAAAAGACATTCGATATTCTCGACGTGTGGTTTGATTCCGGTGTCAGCTGCCAAGCGGTTGTTAAAGATATGATTAAAGATGATCTTCCGACGGATTTATATTTGGAAGGATCCGATCAGCATCGAGGGTGGTTTCAATCTTCATTGATTCCGGCGGTTGCGATGGAAGGAAAGGCGCCATTTAAAGAAGTCTTAACGCATGGTTTTGTCGTCGATGGCGCAGGCCGTAAGATGTCGAAATCATTAGGAAATGTCATGTCGCCGCAGGAAATTTATGAAGAAAACGGCGCGGATATTTTAAGATTATGGGTGGCCTCAAGTTCATATAATGAAGACATACGCATTTCTAAAGAAGTTTTGGACCGTCTCGTCGACGCGTACCGCAAAATCCGCAACACAATTCGTTATTTATTAAGTAACCTTTATGATTTTCAGCCTGATCAAGAACAATTAGATTACGATGATTTGATGGATTTGGACAAGTGGGCCCTAAATAAATTATCTGAACTCTCTCGCTCGGTGCGAGAACATTATAACGCCTATGAATTTTCACAGGTTTATAAATCGATTTACAGTTTTTGTAATGAAGATTTATCCAATTTTTATTTAGATATTATTAAAGATCGTTTATACGTGAGCGCGCCTAAATCAAAAGAACGCAAATCCGCGCAAACAGCTTTGTTTCACATTTTGAATTATCTTGTGCGCTTATTGGCCCCGGTGATCACATTTACGTCGGAAGAAGTGTTTCAATTTATGCCCAAAGATAAATCGACGAAAGATATGCAAAGTGTGCATGTGTTGGAATTTTTAGATATTCCCGGCCCATGGAAAAATCTTGGCATTGATGGATATTTTGAGTCGATGATTATGTTAAGGCCATATGTATTGAAAGCGTTGGAAGAAAAACGCACGGCCAAAGAAATCGGCAGTCCTTTGGAAGCCAAGGTGATTTTTAAAACTGCTAGCGAACGTGATTTTACGTATTTATCGCAATTTGGAAAACGGCTCGCGGAAATATTTATTGTTTCTCAGGCTAAGGTCGAGAAGATCGACGATGTTCAGGCCGGGCTAAGTGAGCATTTTTCCAAAACGCAGATTGTGATCGAGAAGGCCGATGGTGAAAAATGCGCCCGCTGTTGGAAATATAATCAAGATGTCGGCGAAAATAAAGATCATCCCACGCTATGCTCAGATTGCGCGTCTGTCGTCCAGAAACTTTAGTCGACTCTAAAATTTATTAAAGGATTTATATAAATGAAAAAGAATTTTCTTCTTTTTTTCTTACTCGGGACTCATTTTTTTATTATGGATGCGATAGCCGACGATTCTAAAAAAACAATATTTCTTCCACCCGACGGGAAGGTGCTTTTTTTTGTAGGACAGGATAAAGATACAATTTATGAGTATTACAAATCCGTTGGAATTATGCCCGCGGGTGTGATGTTTTATACATCGATTCAAGAAATGGATGGTTTATACAAACCGGCCAATTATGGGGCGGGGGATCAGGATTTAAAATGGCTTTGTCAGGAATTTCCGGACAGTACAGTTCAGATCGGCCTTTATATGGTCGGCGCTTTGGACATGGTCATCGCTGGTGCTTACGACGATAATATTGTGCGGCTGGCAAAATTCTTTAATAATCATGACCGGCCTTTTTATCTGCGCATCGGCTATGAATTTGATTCTCCTCTGAATGATTATTCTCCGGAAAAATATATTGAAGCTTATCGATACATTGTTAATCATTTAAAAGCGCGCCATGTAAATAATGTCGCTTATGTTTGGCACGCGCATGGACAAATTTATGAACGTCCGCCGATGGATTGGTATCCCGGCGATGAATATGTGGATTGGGTGGGCGTATCTTATTTTAGTCCGTATAACACGGACGGAATGAAATTAATTGCTGATTTAGCGAAAAGTTTAAATAAACCATTGATGATGGCTGAAGCGACACCGGTTAAACAAAATGTAAAAGCCGGAGAAGGTACATGGAAACGCTGGTTTGGGTTTCTGTTCAGACATATTGATGAATACAATGTCAAAGCGGTTTCTTATATCAACAGTTATTGGGATGCGATGCCGATGTGGGAAAGCATGCAATGGGGCGACGCGCGTGTACAAGAAAATCCATATATAAAAGAGCAGTGGATGAAGACATTGTCTGATCCGAAATATCTGCATGGCTCCGACGAGTTATTTGATTTATTAGGTTATGCTAAAAAAAGAATCGGCCGCAAGAATATTCCTCGACAAACCGTTAATCAAAGGTAAAATAAATTTACTATTTGAAAGAGCAAAATCCTTTGTTTATCAATCATGTATGTCGAAACCAGCCCATAATCAAGAATCCAAATCAGCCATAGCCACCTTTGCCGGAGGATGTTTCTGGTGCATCGAGTCCACCTTTGATCAAATGGACGGCATCATTTCGGCGGTCGCCGGATATACCGACGGAAAAAAATCAAATCCTACCTATGAAGAAGTTTGCTCCGGATCGACGGGACACACGGAAGCCGTTGAAGTGACGTTTAATCCGTCCAAGGTAACATATGAACAGATTCTCAATGTTTTCTGGCAGAATATTGATCCGACTCAAAAGAATGGCCAATTCGGGGATCATGGGACACAATACCGGACGGCGATTTTCTTTCATGACGACGAACAGAGAAAAACCGCAGAGCAATCCAAAAAAAATCTTGAGCGTTCAGGAAAATTCAAATCACCCATTGTTGTCGAGATAAAACCAGCTACAACTTTTTATAAAGCTGAAGACTATCATCAGGATTATTACAAGAAGAATCCAGGCCATTATCAGAGTTATCATTATATGTCTGGACGAGGACCCTTTATTGAGAAAGTTTGGGGAAAAAATAAATAATTTTATTAAGAAGGAAGGTAATCATATGCAACGTTTTGTATTAATTTTAATGGCCTTATTCATGATGACAACTCAAGTTTGGGCGGAGATTAAGACTGAAGAAGTAAACTATGATTCTAATGGTGTAAAAATGATCGGCTTTTTGGCATGGGACGATGCCATACAGGAGAAACGGCCAGGCGTTATCGTCGTGCATGAATGGTGGGGGCATAATGAATATGTGCGTACGCGCGCAAAGATGCTTGCTGAATTAGGATATGTCGCTTTGGCAATCGATATGTATGGCGACGGAAAACAGGCGGATCATCCGGATCAAGCCGGCGCTTTTTCTCAAGAAACAAATAAGAATATGGATGTCGCTAAAGGGCGTTTTTTAGCCGGGCTTGACGTATTAAAAAATAATCCTCACGTCGATGGAAATAATGTTGCCGCCATCGGTTATTGTTTCGGCGGCGGAACGGTTTTGAATATGGCACGCCTCGGTGCTGATCTTAAAGGTGTGGTCAGTTTTCACGGCAGCCTTGCATCCAATATTAAGGCCGCTCCAGGCGATGTGAAAGCTAAAATCCTCGTCTGTAACGGTGCGGATGATTCATTTATCCCGGAGGCGGACATCACTGCTTTTAAAGAAGAAATGGATCAAGCCAAAGCCGATTATGAATTTATTAATTATCCCGGAGCGAAACACAGTTTTACAAATCCCGACGCAGATATGTTTGCCCAAAAATTTGGCATGCCAATCGCTTATAATCAAGTTGCGGACGAACAATCCTGGACGGATATGCAGAAATTTCTAAATTCAATTTTTAATTCGAAACAATAAAGGAACATCATATGGGATTGGAAGTTTCTTCAGCCAAAGAATTAAAATGGGTGGAAGGTGAACAAAAACGTCAAAGATTTTATTATGCATTGGTCATTCTCACATTCATTCTCATGACGCATGCCTTTGTGACGTTTGTCAGAATGCCGGAAACCCAGCTTTCTCCCAACTACCGGATCACATTCTTTTATGCTTTTTTAGCTTTTATGGTGAATGTTCAAGTTTTATATAAAAGCCGCAAATACCTTAAGATCATCGATATGATCCTTGAGGAGCGCCGTAACACGTTTTAAAAGAAATGAGAATTACCCATTTGCCGGCGCAAAATTTCTGACTATAATACAATAAATCACTTAATGAATAGATCATCTTCTCATCACGCTTTTAATCTTTAAGAAAGGGAACACCTATGGCGAAAAATAACCGTGAATCAAAGCGTCTGGATGTTGAATTAAGAGGAAATTATCGTATATGGGAATCCGAATTCCCGTTCGCGGTGATTACAACGGTGAACATAAGCCATACCGGAATTTGTTTTAAAACCGACCATGAAGTGATGAGCGGCCATTCCGTCGAGTTAAAAATTATTTTAAATAAAGAAACAGGTCCATTATCCCTTTTGGCTAAAGTGATTTGGTCTAATCCAGCCGTAGAAACCGGTGATTTCAACACCGGCGTTAAAATTATGAACGTCAATTCCGACGACGCCAAAGAATTTAAAAAATTTTATAAGACCCAATTGATGTACCCACCAGAAGGTTGATTCACCCGTTTCGATCTGTATGAATCAGACAAATACATATTTTATTGCCCGCCGTTTTTTTATCAGATTTCTTGGAATTATTTATTTCATTGCCTTTGCGTCGATCGGCGTACAGATCAAGGGATTGATCGGCAGTCACGGCATTCTACCCGTCGGCGAATATTTTCAATCCGCCGAAGCGTATTATGGTTATAAAAATTTCTTCGGTTTACCGACATTATTTTGGTTTAACCACAGTGACTGGATGTTGGTGGCTATTTGTGTTGCTGCGTTGATTATTTGCCCTTTGCTCATTATCGGATTTTATCCGGCTGTATGTTTATTTCTGCTTTGGTTTTTTTATTTATCGATTGTTCACGTTGGGCAAACGTTCTTAAGTTTTCAGTGGGACGTTCTTCTTCTTGAAGTCGGATTTTTAAGTATATTTTTAGCTCCTTGGAATAAGGAATTAAATACCTTTGAAGAGCCTCCGCCGCGTTGGATTATATTTGCATTTCATCTTTTGCTGTTTAAGTTAATGTTTCAATCCGGCTTGGTTAAACTCGCGAGCGGCGACGAACATTGGCTCGATTTAACCGCGTTAACCTACCATTATTACACCCAACCGTTGCCGAATTTGCTCAGCTGGTATGCGTATCAGCAACCGTTTTTTATTCAGCAAATATCCTGTATATTTATGTTTGTGGTTGAATTGATCATACCGTGGGGTATATTCATGAACCGTGAAACTCGGCTTTGGTCTTGTGCCACCATGATGATTTTGCAAATACTGATTATGCTCAGCGGTAACTATGGATTTTTTAATTTATTAGCCATTGCTATGTGCTTCTTACTCATCGATGACAATCATTTTAGAAAAAGAATTTATGATAAAGCTTTTGCCAGCTGGGGTGATATGCCGAAACAATTTCAGTTTAAAAACACAAAGTTATCGAGAATGAAAGATACTATCTGTCAAGTTGTCGTCGGAATTTTGATTACGATGACGTTCCTAAATTTTATTGAAATCAAATCAAATCTTCCGCCGAAGGTGGCGCAAGGGATGAAAATTTTACGGCCGTTTTTAATCAACAATAATTACGGGTTGTTTGCCAACATGACGACACAGCGCCTGGAGATCATTGTAGAAGGAAGTAATGATGGAAATGATTGGAAGGCTTATGAATTCAAATTTAAGCCCGGAAATGTGTTTCGCGCTCCAATTCAGGTAGCGCCGCATCAGCCGCGGCTGGATTGGCAAATGTGGTTTGCGGCTTTGACGCCCGACTATACTTATACTCCGTGGTTCTCAAATTTTCTTAAACGTTTATTGGAGGGGGAGAAAAGCGTTTTAAATTTGCTTTTTATTGATCCTTTTTCCGACAAACCACCTAAATATATTCGGGCTAAAATTTATAACTATGAATTCACCACAAACAAAATGTTTGAGAAAAGCAAAGAATACTGGACGAGAAAAGAAAACGGTTTCTTTGCGCCCGTAATACAGCTAAATGAATAGTTTTAAGGAATAATTTTTTTTTGAGAACTTGTGCAGGGAAAAATAACGATGTATACTTTTGTTATAGCTGAAAGGAAATTCAATGGCAGAAACACAAAAAAAACAATTCACGCCTAAAGAGGCGAATAAACGGCTTCCCTTGGTTAAGCAAATCGTTGAAGATATACTTCTCAGAGGGAAGGAGTTAAAAGACCTCACGGCCAGCTCAGCAGCCAAAGCAGAAACATCCGCTCAAGGCCTTGCCCTTCGGTCGGAAATTCAGGAACTCATGCAGGAACTCGAAGCCTTGGGCTGTTATTATAAGGATTGGGACTTTGAGACCGGCTTGGTTGATTTCCCAGGCATAATTGATGGTCATCCAGTCTTTTTTTGCTGGAGTTTTGAGGAAAAAGAAGTCCGTTTTTTCCACGATATTGATGAAAGTTTTAACTGCCGTAAAGTCATTCCTGCGCATTACCTGAATTAGTACCCCATAATCAAACATTAGAAATATCCCGCTCAATTTCAGAATTCCCCCTTCCTTGAAAATGACATGAAATATGTTATCCTTTGTTCATAACCTTAAACAATTGTTCAAAATTTTAAACACTGATATTTGAACCGTTTAATTTGGAAAGTTGATTTAAGTATGAATGAAACGTTCTTAGTCCATATTTTGGGAGTTTGGTGTATGAATAAAAGCCATGGTCTGTCATTAGACAATGGCTTTTTTATGGAATGATGAAAACTTTCCAGGAATATTTATATGAAAAATATATGTAGAACATCCATCATTCTTACGGTCATGCTGCTCTTATGTGTACCAAGTATAATGGCCAAAAATGCGGATCAAAAACGTCTTTTGCCGTCGGCACAGAAAGGCAGTGACGCAAAAGATTTGGTTTATGAAGTTAATTTTGATTTAAAAGAGCTTAACCTAATTAAGGAAGAAGGCTTTGATTCGTTTACTCTACCGGATACTATTTCGACGGGAGAGGCTGGTCAGCCGCGATTACCGGTTAAAGTGATTAATTTCGCTATTGATCAAAATAAAAAGGTGGAACGAGTTGAACTAATAACGGATGAGACAATGGATGTCCCCGGAGAATTTAGTATTTATCCTGCCCAATCGACTAAGGTAGGTGAAAATGCGGACATTACGTTTCCTGACTCGGACGTTTACGGTTCGAGCGAATCTTTTCCGAACAAGAGAATAGAATTAGGATCAACAGGATTTATAAGCGAGACAAAAATAGCTTCTTTTTTGATTTATCCTCTGGAGTATATTCCAGCCAAGAAAAAAGTAATTTTCCATACCAAAATTAAATTTAAAATCATATTGGCCGATGAAGACCCAGATCATCTGATCAGTAAACCCGCTATTCAACGTAGCATCAATAGCGGTAAGGTTATGGAAGGCTGGCTTTCACAAATCGTGGTTAATTCCGATGATGCGATTAAGAATTTAGCGGAAAGCTCGGTGGAGAATTTACGCGAAGGATTTTTTTCAAATGGGCCGATCAATCCACCCGAAATATATGATTATTTGATCATTACCAGTAATGATTTCCGCGACAGTGGGGTTTTTGATCCTTTGATTTCTCACAAAATCTCCCGCGGGCTTTCCGTCCATCTGGAAACCGTGGAGAATATTGAAGTCACTATGCCAGGCCGAGATTTTCCGGAAAAGATTAGAAACTATATCATCAAAGTCCATAAAGCGAATGGTGTTTTGTGGGTCTTGCTCGGCGGGGATACGAATATTGTCCAGACGCGTTATGTTAGACCCGAGGAACTTCCGTCGGACCTGTATTATTCTGACCTCGACGGGGATTGGGATTTTAACGGGAATAATATTTTCGGCGAGAGCGGCGACAGGTTGGATAAATACGCGGATGTTTTTGTCGGCCGAGCCCCAGCGAAAGATTTTGCCGAGATGGCGGCCTTTGTTAACAAGGTTTTGAATTATGATGTTTTTGCGCCGCGTTATTTTAAACGCGTACTGTTATTCGGCAATAAGTTCCTTAGTGATACCGGCGGCATCACCAATGATTTTATCGACGAGAATATCCTTCCTGAAACAGTTAAGCCGGCGACCAAGTATTACGGCCGTGAAATTTACGGATATCACGACCAAGCCCGAGATGCTATCAATGAAGGGCATCATTTGATCAATCACATCGATGGCGCTAGCGGTATACCGCACATATCTCCACAGATGCATTTGCATTTTGGTTCTGAACTTTATTCTTTCCTCACGATTGAGGATATCGACGCCTTGATAAATAAGAACGCATCGTCAATCATGACGTCTACCGGTCCGTGGGCTGCCGCATTTGATTTTGACGCTATTGCAGAACACTGGATAACGAATCCTACCGGCGGAGGTGTAGCTTTTTTTGGTTATAGCCGTGATGTGTATGTTCTTACAATGGGGTTGGGTACTGAGATATATAGTGCACTTTTTGGTAAGCGAATAACTCGTCTCGGACAAATGTTAGCATATGCTAAGTCCACAATGATTCCTTACACAGCATACCCTTATATACATGCTTTGCATTCATTCACTCTTTTGGGCGATCCGGAGATGACGGTCATGATCCAGGAAGACGTTGCGATTACGGAACCGGCCAACAATGCTGTTGTTCAAGGTGATGTTAAGGTTCAAGGTATAATGGATGCTGTGAATTTTGAGCATTATGATCTTTTTTATGCGCCGAAATATAGTCCTCGTGAAAATGTTCTCATTACTTCATCCACCACTCCGGTTTTGGGTGATACTCTCGGGGTATGGAATACAGACCAAAAGAATCTTGTTGAAGACGGATGGTATACCTTGACCCTCGACGTCGTTAAGTCGGGCCACCGGCATGTTAAAACGGTTACCGATGTTTATTTAAATAATAACAACATTAATTTGCCGCCCACTTTTGAGAATATTAACAATCCTTCAATCACCGAGGGAAAACTTTACCAACTTCCTGTCAGAGCCATTGACCCGGAAGGTGGTGGTGTCAAAATTGATGCTACTCTCGAGAATGGAGATCTGCTTTCGACCATCGGCGCGTCTTTTAGTTATACGGGAATAGGGCCAGGTACATTCAGCTGGACCCCGGAAACAGGTCAGAAGTTTCAGTATCCGATTCTTTTTAAAGCACGAGATTCAGAAGGCAATGAAGCAAAAATGCTCGTCAGGATTACCGTGATCCGACCAGGGAATCAGTTCATTGGTACTGTGAAAGAATTTATCTCTGGCGTCGGATGGACTGGGAAACCGGGCGTGAGTATTGATATTATAAAAAACAGGCAGGTGGTCGACACAGTGACTACACAAAACACAGATGACCAAAATCGCGGTTTATATTGGACACCTTACTTGGAAAGCCAGGCGGATCACTACATTCGGCCACGTTTAGCGCATTATGCCTTTGGAAGAGGAGGACAACCTTTACCTCCTGAAGGATATGGGCCGTTTAAACCAGGGGAAGTGTATCAGCATCAATTGGATTTTGATGTTTTTCAAATAGATTTTCAGATTTCGGGATATGTGCAGCAAATGATTGAAGGCGAACCAGTACCAAAGCCAGGTGTGAGTATCAATGTCATAAAAAACGGGCAGGTGATTGAAACTTTGTTCACCGATGCTGACGGCAAATTTACATCATCCCATCTGGAAGGAATGGCGGATCATTATTTCCTGCCGAGTTTACCAGGTTATAACTTTACACAAGGCTCTGACATGATTCCTCCCGGCGGCTACGGTCCGATTAAACCGCATGAATTGCAAAGCCAACCAATAGCATTTGATGCTCATAAATTGACGGACATACAGATTAGGGGAATTGTGCAGGAAATGGTTGATGGCGAGGTAGTGGGGAAGCCGGGTGTGAGCGTTGCGATTATTAGAAACGGAGAGGTCATTGAAACGTTGACCACGAATGCTGAAGGAAAATACATATCATCTGAGTTGGGAGGATTGTTGGATTATTATATTATGCCGAGCTTTCCGGGTTATGAATTTACCCAAGACTTTCTACCTATTCCTCCGGAAGGGTACGGACCAATTATGCCGTATTATGTGCAAAGTACTTCAATCCAGTTTGAAGGCCATTCAATGACTGCCCCCAAGATCTTTGGGAATGTGTCGGAACTAGTCAATGGTCAGCGGGTGGGGAAGTCCGGTGTCACCATTAATGTTATAAAAAACGGACGGGTGATTGAAAGAGTTAGAACGGACGCCGAAGGTAATTACACTACCTATTATCTCGAAGGAATGGCGGATCATTATATTTTACCGAGTTTAGAGAATTATGTTTTTATACAGGGCGAACAAATTGTTCCTCCAGAGGGAGTCGGGCCGTTTCAACCGTCGGAAATGCAAGGCCAGTCCTTGGATTTTGAAGCTCTTGCCGTGGACAATAATCAAACAATGAAAGTGAATTCAGATCAAAATAAAAAGCTAAAAAATCTGCGGTATTAAAAAGGTGGATTTTTTAAATAAGTGATCAATTAAGGATGGGCTCAGTTTCTTGGAATATTGAAATTGAGCCCGTCTTTTTTTATGACAACTAGACTATTTTAATTTATCCAGCCGAATAAAATAAAAATTATCCCTTTCCATTCTAATCTTAGCTAAAATAATAAAAATATATTTTGCCGAAGGAAAACATGTCCGTAAAAATCCATCAAATTCCTGGTCAAATTCCGCCGTTTTGGGACCGGTCCGTCGCATTTTTGGCGAATATGCTTTCGTTGTTTTACGGAAATATGTCGGAAACGAATATTCTAAAAAGCGAAATTGGCGCCTTGGAAACATACGGAAGCCGCCTGGTGCCATTGATCAATTTGATTTATCGCGGCCCGCATAATATCCTTTTCTTAGAAGTCCCTCCGAATGATCAGTTAATCACATATTTTACGAATGACCTTAAATTGTCATTACCCGAGATTCAGATATTTCCCTATGAAATGTATGAAATGTTTGCCGAAAAGAAAGATGATTATCCCGAGAAATCTAAAGAATTAATTCGTCTTCTTCTTCAAAGCAAAGTCGATTATCTAGACGGGTATTTGGTGGACAGTGCGATGATGAATTTGGCCGAGATAACGGGAAAAAGATTAATTGGAACAAAACAAGGTTGCCGTAATGGAAATAATAAATTACTTCTGCATCAATTTCTCCAGACAATGGATTTGGCAGTATTTGATTCTTACGAGGCTGATTCCGTCGAAAGCATCAAGAAATGTATGCAAACTTTAAAGGCTGATGGATATCACCATGTCGTTGTCAAAGCGCCGATTGGATTTTCCGGGGTCGGCATGCATAAGGTTTCTTTGGATCAATCCTTTGAAAATATTAAAATGCCGGAATATTTATTTTTTGAGAAAAAAGTCCTGGTTCAAGGTTGGATTGATGAAACCGTCGAGGGTGTGAAGTTTGTGGGGTCGCCAAGCGTTCAGATATTTGTCGACGATCAAAATGTATATATTTATGATTTAACTGACCAAATATTAAATCCTGATTGCATTCATGAGGGGAACGTTGCACCGCCGGTGTTTCTTTCGCATGGCTTTGATTGTCATCGGGAACTGTTTGATCAGGCGGAGGTTGCCGGACAATGGTTGTTTGATCAAGGTTACCGCGGGACCGGCAGCATTGATTTTCAGGTGATAGCTTATCATAAAAAAATTGAGGTCCGAATTTGTGAAATTAACGCGCGCATCACCGGTGCAACTTATCCATCCATTTTGGCGAGGACATTTTTACCGAAGGGCGCTTGGCTCATGCGTAATATTTGTTTTAATTCAGGCCGGACAGCGAAGAGCATTTTCGATGTTTTAAATGATAAAGGACTGCTTTTTAAGCCCGGTATGTCTCAAGGTATTATGCCTTTTAATTTTAATGCGCATGAAATGGAAGAAATAGTCAAAGGACAGTTTTTATTTTTAGGGCCGGAAGTAAATGATGTGTTTGGTTTGTTAAAACGTTGGCAGGAGTTTGATTGTATCAAAGGAGAATACGAACGTGTCTAAGAAAAACAATCACGATTCTTTGGAGGCTAGGCTCGTCGCATTAACCAGAGACTTGATGTTGATTCCCAGCATACCTTCTCGTCCGGAAGATCGTCAAAAGGCTTTTGAAGTCATTAAAAATCATTTGGAATCTCTTCGGCATCTTGAGGTGGTCGAATATGAAGACAACGGTATTCCATCGCTCGTCGCTATGCCAAAAGGAATTACAAAGCCAAAGATACTCATGTGCGGACATATTGATGTCATTGAACACGAAGACGTTTCCAGTTACCGTTCTCATATTGAAAACGGACGTATTTATGGCCCCGGCGCAGGAGATATGAAAGGAGCCATTGCCATTTTGTTGGAAATTTTTCGATACATCCATATTCAATCCCCCAAGGCCTCATTAGGCATTGCCATCACGTCGGATGAAGAGACGGGAGGAGAATCGGGCATCGGATTTTTGGTGAATAAAAAAGGTTTGCGCGCCCACAAAGCTATGATTCCCGACGGCGGTTCGCTTAATCACGTGACCATCGAGGAAAAGGGTATTTTGCATTTGAAAGTGTCATGCAAAGGAAAATCAGCGCATTCCGCCCGGCCCTGGTTTGGCGTGAATCCGATTGAAGAGATGATGGATAAATTGGTATATTTAAAAACATCGTTTAAAGTGATGCAGGAAAATCGTGAGAAGGACGACAAATGGTACCCGACGTGCGCGGTGACCATGTTAGGAACGGAAAATAAACAAATTAACCGTATTCCGTGTGATGCTAGCGCTATTCTCGACGTTCGATTTCCCGCTCCGTACACGGTCAAGAAAATGAGGAAACACATTAAAGAGATATTGGGTGAAAATATGCGAATGGACATTATTATCAGCGCCGAGCCAACTCGTCTTTCTCCGGATAATGAGTATAAGAAAGTGATTCAAGAAGTAACCGGACAACCAACGGTCTTGGTGCGGGATGATGGCGCCAGCGACGCGCGGTTTTTTTCCATGAAAGACATACCGGTTATGATTTCCCGTCCCCTCGTCGGGAATTTGCATACGACGGATGAATGGATTAATATTGAATCCATGGTCACATTTTATAAAATTTACGAAAAATATTTAACCAAAGTATTATTGAAGTAGCCATTTCGCAAATAATTCATCCAGCTATATTGAAACATGGAATTTAAATCAACCACGTCTACATCTATAGACCCTGAGCAGGTGGTTCGGCAATTAACCGACCACGTCGGGAATGATTTCGATATGGGCGTATTGTTTATAACCCCCCACTCAAAGAGTCATATCGAAGATATTGCCCGCCGTCTTCATGAAGAAGTGAACATCAAAAACTTCGTCGCCTGTACTTCAGCCGGAGTTATTGGAAGCGAAGTAGAGCTGGAGAATCACCCGGCTGCGGTCTTATTTTTAGCAAAGCTGCCTGAGGCGAAAATCAAACCATTTTTTATCGACCAAAAACAAATAGAAAAATTTTCATTAGACCAGGATTTTCATAATTTTTTTGACATATATCCTCAAGATAATCCAACATTTTTTCTCTTTCCCGATCCATTTCTCGTCGATCTCAATCGGTTTATTCTCGGAATGAACAAGGCTTACGCGGGTTCAGCCATTGTCGGCGGATTAGCCAGCGGTGCTTCGTCGGCGAAAGGTAATGTATTGATGATTAATCAGCAATCGTATAATCAAGGAATTATAGGTATGGTCGTTTCGGGTGATGTGAAAATGGATGTCATTGTTTCTCAAGGATGCAGGCCCGTCGGTGAAAGTTACATCGTCACTAAAGCGGAGAAAAATATCATTTATGAAATTGCCGGTGAGCCATTTCTTCACGTGTTAAGAAAAATATTTTTAAAACTGTCCGATGAGGAACAGAAGTTGATTCAGCAAGCTTTATTAATCGGCGTCGTGACTAATGAATATAAACACGATTTAAGCCGCGGGGATTTCCTAATTAGAAGTGTGACGGGTGTCGATCAAGAAACCGGTGCGGTGTCCATCGGAGACGTGATCAAGCCCGGGCAAACCATTCAAATCCATATTCGTGACGCGAAAACCGCCAAAGATGATTTGACTCAGTTGTTAACGTCTTTTCAGAAAAAAATGAAAACATCAAAACCGCGAGGCGCCATGATTTTTTCCTGCAATGGTCGCGGAGCTGGTTTGTTTAAAGAGCCGAATCACGATATAAAGCTTATTCAAAAATATATCGGTCCTATTCCGGTTTCCGGATTCTTTTCGGTGGGTGAAATTGGGCCGATAGGCGGGAAGAATTTTATTCATGGATTTACGGACAGTATTGTGGTGTTTTCATAAAAGATGCGGACGGAGGATGAGCGGCGCATATATTGAAATATAAGTTGTTGTATATAAACAACTTATGGGAATTAAGATAAATTGGTCATATTCCGACAAATATGTTACAGTTGCTTATAACTTACATGTGAGGGAATTGACCTATGCTCATCACCCGAATTTCTATTCGAAATATTATCAATCTTTTATTCGTTTTTATGGGTACCATATTTTTTCTTTATGCCTACATGCGTAATATCATTCCGATGATGGATTTGGGGTATATGAATATCCGAGAGATATATATGCTCGATATTCTTTTGTTGGGCATTATTGCAGCGGCGGTTTCAGTGATCGTGAAAAATCATCCTTCTTTGATTTATCAAGGAAGGTTTATGTCTATTAGATCGACGGCATTATGCGTCACGTTCAATACTTTTAAGATTGTTTTCTGTATTTCCCTCGCCTACTGTTTTTTCTACTATTCTATTTCTTTTGCTTAAATCCAATTTCTTTATTCTTTTCATCCTTTTAAATGATGTTATACTAAGGCACTTAAAGGAGAAAAATATGAAAGATGAAAATCAAAAAGCATTAACTAATTTAAGTAAAACCGCGCATAACAGCGGGATTTTGCCGATTTTTCTAGGAGTCTTGATTATCTTCATTGGCGTGATCAACCAGGATGTATTTGATGTCACGATCGGTTTATTTGTTTTTATCGTTGGCTATTCATATGTTAAGATTGCAGCGAAGCTAAAGGCCATCCTCATTAAAGAAAATTATTAGATTCATAACATATTGTATTTATTCAAGATATGGCAGAATTGAATATCTTCAAGCTGAACATTGACTAATATATACTAGTAATATATACTTTCCATATCTGTGCGGTTAATTACGCACGATGTATGATTCCCCGATTAAACTTTAACTTTGTTCTGTCATTTTAATTTTTCTTTATTAGTTTAATTGGAGGTAATTCATGTTCAATCAACAATTTTCTCAAAATAGATTCATCCATAAATTTCTTTCCTGTTTTATTATCTTCGCATTTTTTACACAGACAATTCTTCCCGCGCGGTTAAGCTTTGCTCAAGCATTGCCCCAGACTGTTCTTAATCTTCCCGTTCCCGGGACATTAGTTCTACCCACTTTAAATTTTCAGCCTGTTTTGATGAAAGGGCTTAATCTTACGCCCACTGATCCGCTGGATATCAAGTTTATGTTTGATCAAGGTCAAAATGAGTTGAGCCAAGAAGAATTAAAACAAGAAGCGGATAAGGTCATACGGTATTTTATCGCCGCTTTGGCCGTTCCCAAAGAAAGCCTTTGGGTGAATCTCTCACCTTATGAACGCAATCGCATCGCACCGCAAGTCCTAGGACAAACCGAAATGGGCCGCGATCTTTTGGCGCAAGATTATCTCTTAAAACAACTTACCGCTTCATTAATGAACCCTGAAGACGCGTTAGGACAAAAATTTTGGACACGGGTTTATGCCAAAGCCCAGGAACAATTTGGTACCACAGACGTGCCGGTCAACACATTTAATAAAATCTGGATCGTTCCGGAGGAAGCCAAAGTTTACGAACACAGAGGTGGCGTTTTTCTAGTCGAGAATCATCTTAAAGTTATGCTGGAAGAAGATTATTTGGCGCTAGACGCAAATCGCGGCCGTACCAATCATGGCTTAGGCGACATTACCGAAAAAGATATGGACATCACCAGCGGAGTTTCATCGGAGATTGTCCGTGAAATTTTGATTCCTGAGATTGAGCGTGAAGTGAATGAAGGTAAACTGTTCGCGAACTTACGGCAGATTTACACCGCTATGTTATTGGCGACTTGGTACAAAAATTCCTTAAAAGAAGAATCATTTGGTCAGGGTTATTTTAATCAAGGAAAGATCAAAGGTGTTGAAGTCGACGACAAAGAAATTATCCAAAAGATTTATGATCAATATGTCGCGTCTTTTCAAAAAGGCGTGTTTGATTATGTTAAAGACGAATATGACACGGCGTCACAAGAAACCGTTCCGCGCAAGTATTTCTCCGGCGGAGCGGCACTGGATAGAGCGGTGCTTTCCAATGATGATGTTTCAAAATCAGAGATCACTCGCAC
>JAGOSC010000092.1 GCA_018062515.1 Candidatus Omnitrophota bacterium | reverse complement strand
GGATATTACAATGTCAATTCCTCTCATCCTTTGGAAAATCCGACACCATTCTCAAATTTTTTAGAGATGTTGGCCATTCTCTTAATTCCGGCGGCACTTTGTTATACCTTTGGTGTCATGGTCAAAGATCGACGACAAGGATGGGCTTTGCTGGCAACGATGACCATTATTTTCGTGGCTTTCTTGATTTTTTGTTATTCGTACGAATCAAAACCAAATCCTTTGATGGCGCAATTTGGCGTGAGTCAACCGTTGGGTAATATGGAAGGTAAGGAAACGCGCTTTGGCGTCGGAGAATCTGTTTTGTGGGCGACAGCCACGACAGCCGCTTCTAATGGATCGGTTAATAGCATGCATGATTCGTTTATGCCGTTGGGCGGCCTTGTTCCATTGGTCATGATGTTATTTGGAGAAGTTATTTTCGGTGGCGTGGGTTCGGGATTATACGGCATGATTGCCTTTGTCATCGTCGCTGTGTTTGTCGCCGGACTAATGGTCGGGCGAACGCCGGAATATTTGGGTAAAAAGATTGAAAGTTTCGAGATGAAAATGTCGCTGATAGCGTTATTAATCACTCCATTATTCGTTTTAACTTTCACGGCATTAGCCTTAATGACGACTTGGGGCAAGGCAACAATTTTTAATAGTGGAATGCATGGGTTTTCTGAAGTCCTTTACGCATTTTCTTCAGCAACGAATAATAATGGAAGTGCCTTTGCTGGGCTCGGTGCCAACAATCCTTTTTACAATCTTACATTAGGATTGGCGATGTTCTTCGGGCGGTATTGGATCATTATTCCGACGCTGGCTATGGCGGGGTCACTCGCGCGTAAACAGAAAATTTCACAAAATGCCGGCACCTTGGAGACCCACACACCTTTGTTCGTGGGATGGCTGATTGCCACGATTATTCTTTTAGTGGTTTTAAATTATCTTCCGGCTTTGGCCCTAGGACCTTTGGTTGAACATCTTATGTTAAATCAGGGATTGACGTTTTAAGAATGGAGATTAATATGAATCATGAAATGACAAGTTTGCACAAAGAAAAATTATCCGGCGATATTTGGCGCCGCGCCATTATCGATTCGTTTAAAAAACTTCATCCGCGCTATCAGCTCCGCAATCCGGTTATGTTTGTCGTCTATATTTACAGCGTTTGGATTACAATTCTTTTCATCCAATCTCTTCTAGGAAAAGGAGAGGCATCGGTGGGATTTATCGGCCAGGTGGCGGCCTGGCTGTGGTTTACACTTCTTTTTGCTAATTTTTCTGAAGCCTTGGCGGAGGGGCGAGGTAAGGCCCAGGCCGATGCGTTACGACGCACGCGTAAAGAAACGAAGGGAAAGAAATTAAATCAGCCAAAGTATGGGTCAAAATATAATCTTATATCTTCAACGGATTTACGGTCAGGCGATGTCGTCCTTGTCGAAAAAAATGACATTGTCCCGTCGGACGGAGAAGTTATTGAAGGAATTGCTTATGTTGATGAAAGTGCTATCACCGGCGAGAGCGCGCCTGTTATCAGGGAATCGGGCGGAGACCGCAGTGCCGTCACCGGTGGAACGAAAGTAATTTCTGACTGGATTGTGATCCGTATAACCGCTAGTCCCGGAGAAGGTTTTATTGATCGAATGATCAGTCTTGTGGAAGGCGCCAAGAGACAAAAGACGCCCAATGAAATTGCTTTGCATATCCTTCTTTCGGGGCTGACGATCGTTTTTCTATTAGTCTGCGCGACTCTTTTGCCTTTCTCTATATACAGCGTTGGAATCATGGGCAAAGGAACGGCCATTACAATTACAGCGCTGGTCGCTTTACTTGTTTGTCTTATTCCGACGACGATTGGAGGGCTCGCTAGCGCTATTGGTATTGCCGGAATGGATCGATTATTAAGACGTAACATTATTGCCATGTCCGGACGGGCCGTCGAAGCGGCTGGAGATGTCAATGTGTTATTGCTTGATAAAACAGGAACAATCACATTAGGAAATCGTGAGGCGGTTGATTTTATTCCTTTAGGGAATTTTTCCGTCAATCGAGTGGCCGAGTTAGCTCAACTAGCCTCATTGACAGATGAGACTCCCGAAGGCAGAAGTATTGTAGTTTTGGCTAAACAAAAATTTGGTATGCGCGGAGAAACTAATGAAGACCATACAAAATTTAAATTTATTCCTTTTACAGCGCAGTCACGAATGAGCGGCGTCGATATAGAAGGCATGAAAATACGCAAAGGCGCTTCCGACGCTATAATCAAACACATCCAGTCATTAGGAGGTAGTGTCCCGCCAAATTTAAAAGAAACGGTTGAGAATATTTCCAGAAAAGGCGCCACACCTTTAGTAGTTGCGTTGAATCAGGAAATCGCGGGCGTGATTCATTTAAAAGATGTGGTCAAAGGGGGGATCAAAGAACGGTTTATGCAATTGCGAAAAATGGGAATCAAAACCGTGATGATCACCGGAGATAATCCTTTAACCGCCGCTGCTATCGCGGCTGAATCCGGCGTGGATGATTTTTTAGCCGAAGCTACACCTGAAGATAAACTAAAATTAATTCGCGATTATCAGGCCAAAGGTGAAATGGTCGCCATGGCCGGTGATGGGACTAATGACGCTCCGGCTCTGGCTCAAGCGGATGTTGCGGTCGCGATGAACACAGGAACTCAAGCCGCGCGGGAAGCCGCGAACATGATTGACTTGGACAGTAATCCGACGAAATTGATTGAGACCGTCGAGGTTGGAAAACAATTATTGATGACCCGCGGCGCGTTGACGACATTCAGTATCGCCAACGATGTCGCTAAATATTTCGCGATCATTCCGGCGGCTTTTGCGACGACTTATCCGATATTGGGAGTTTTCAATATTATGCATTTGGCCACGCCAGAGAGCGCAATTTTATCAGCGGTTATTTTTAACGCCCTTATTATTATCGCGCTTATCCCGATCGCGTTAAAAGGCGTTCCCTATCGTCCCGTTGGAGCGGCGCAGCTTTTGCGTGATAATTTATTGATTTACGGTGTTGGAGGTGTTATCGCGCCTTTTATTGGTATTAAGTTGATCGATATGTTTTTAGTAACTTTGGGAGTTGTGTAAAGGAGAATTGAAATGTTTAAACATGTTATTACATCCATAAAGATGTTGCTGATCTTAATGATATTAACAGGGGTAGTTTATCCTTTGATTGTTACAGGCATTAGTCAGGTTGCTTTTAACCGTCAGGCTAACGGAAGCCCTATAGTTAAAGACGGAAAGGTCATTGGTTCGGAATTGGTCGGACAATATTTCGATGATCCAAAATATTTTTGGGGACGGCCATCAGCAACTTCGCCTGCGTATAATGCTTCAGCATCTTCGGGTTCAAATTTAGGTCCAACCAATAAAGTTTTAATTGAAGCCGTTGAAGGGCGTGTCAAAATATTACATGAGAGTGATCCGGCCAACACTTTGATTATTCCGGCGGATTTGGTTACAGCGTCGGGGAGCGGGCTTGATCCGCATATATCCGTTGAGGCCGCGAAGTATCAAGTTTCGCGGGTTTCCAGGATAAGAGGATTGGCTGAGACCGAATTATCAAAGTTAGTTGATACAGCGACGGAAGATCGATTCTTGGGAGTTTTCGGCCAGCCGCGAGTCAATGTTCTTAAATTAAATTTGGTTTTAGATAATCTTGAAAGCCGCTGAGAGACGAAGCAGCATTTAACCAATCGAAAAATTCGTCCATTCATTAGGGAAATCCATTTTAACCCTCTGTAATCAATGATTGCAGAGGGTTTTTTATTGGTTTTTATTAATTTTATAATATATACTTCGTGTAAATTAATGGATATTAATATTAATTAATAATGAACGACACCTATCAAAAACGAACATTTAGATTGCCGACGAAAATAACCGCTATTTTCACCCTTTGTGCATTTTTATTGAATCTTATTGTCCCGCAGGTGGTTATAGCACAAAGCACCATCAGTCTACCAGTTCCCGGCACTATGGTATCGATGAGTGCCGTGTTTCAACCTACGGTGTTACGAGCCGTAACCATTGATCCTCAAAATCCGTTTCAATTCGATTTTGTTATTGATGCTGGCCAATCTCAATTAAGCAACGATGAACTCAAAGAAGAATCGACCAAGCTGGTTAAATATTTCCTCACCTCATTAACCGTCCCCGAAAAAGATATTTGGGTCAATTTATCACCTTTTGAAAAAGATAAAATTGTTCCCAACGAATTTGGGATTACGGAAATGGGCAAAGATCTTTTGTCGCAGGACTATCTTTTGAAACAATTGACTGCCACATTGATTTATCCGGAAGTGGAGCTAGGCAAGTTATTTTGGGATAAAGTTTACGAGAAGGCGCAAACTCTTTTTGGTACGACGAATATTCCAATCAGCACCTTTAATAAGATTTGGATTGTTCCGGATAAGGCGGTGGTGTATGAGAAAGGCCACACCGCTTTTGTCGTTGAAGCCCATTTAAAAGTCATGCTCGAAGAGGATTATCTTGCTTTTCTTAAAAGTTTCAACAAAGAAGAACAAACGCCAAACACCGAAGAACTGGGCAATGTTACCTCTTCGACGCTCAAAGAAATGATTATTCCTGAAATTGAAAAAGAAATCAATCAAGGAAAAAATTTTACGCAGCTGCGGCAGATTTATTATTCCCTGATTCTGGCGAGCTGGTATAAAAAGCGCCTCAAAGAAAGTTTGCTCAGCAAAATTTATACGGATCAAAACAAAGTCGTCGGTATTGACGTCGAGGACAGGAATATTAAGCAAAAGATTTATGAACAATATTTAGAAGCATATAAACAAGGTGTTTATAATTTTATTAAAGAAACCTACGATCCAACCAGTCAGGAAATGATTCCCCGTAAATATTTTTCCGGCGGAGTAACGGCTTTGGGATTGGCTGATGAAAAGATGGAGATTGTTCAAACGCCACCAGAACCAGAATCGTATACGCCCCTCCGTCGTCCTTTAAAAATTAAAGTTAATCTTGTCCGCCATAGTGTTGTCAACGAATATATCCGAACGCACCTTCCCGACGATTTAATCGACGATCCTCAAAATATTGAGAACTATCCAGATGGTGTCATTCCTATAAAAGGACTATTTCAAGAGACAGGCCAAATGGGCCATATTGGATTAGGACAGGTTTATGGCCGGCCAGTTAAGTATGTTGATGAAGAATATAAAGATAATGAAGACCTTTTAGGTCACGAAGATGATGAAATAACACAATGGGAAAACAAGCGTGAAAAATTAGGCTTAAGGCCGCGTGAAATGAGGGAATGGATTCTTAACAATTATGACGAGGCTAAGAAGTTAGCGGATCAATATCATAATAAAGCGCGATCGGTAGAGCATTTGTATGACGGGATGGATATTACTGAAATTTATTCGTCCGATTCCGACGAGAGAGATACTAATTTAGCGGCGCATACTGAAAAGCTTCCCCGCGTGAATAAAGAGGAAGAACTCGTAGTCTTTTCAACGGTTGGGTTTGAAAGGCATTTAATACGCGGAACAGAAATTTGGAAAAACTTTAAGAAAGAGGTCGGAGAGGCGGCCAAATATGCTGGCCCTACTAAGACAATTAAAGTGGGGGAAGAAAATTTTATTTTGGTTCGTAGACAATCGGGACGACATATTGTTTTCACTTTAGACCAAGAAAGATTCGAAAAATTAGTGCGCCTAAAGGACTGGTCATTTAAATCCACGGTTCCGGACGCTGCAGCGAATGATGTGATTTTTTCATATGTTGGTTTTGATAAGTATTTAATAAGTGGACAAGGGGTTTGGCGAACATTCAAAAAAGAGATTGGCGAGGCGGACGAATATACCGAACCGACTAAGATAATGAAGGTAGGGGAAGAAAATTTTACGTTGATTCGTAAGCGATCAGGAACTAACATTGTTTTCACTTTAGACCAAGAAAGATTTAAACAATTAGTACGCCTAAAGGGCTGGTCATTTAAAGCCAAAGTTCCGGACGCTGCAGCAAGTGATGTGAGCTTTTCACAAACTAGTTTTGATAAATATTTAGTAGGTGGGGCTAGGGTTTGGCAAACATTCAGAGAAGAGATTGGCGAGGCAAAGGAATATCCTGAACCGGCTAAGATAATGAAGGCAGGGGAAGAAAATTTTACGTTGATTCGTAAGCGCTCAGGAAGTAACATTGTTTTCACTTTAGACCAGAAAAAATTTGAACAATTGGTGCGCCTAAAAGGCTGGATATTTAAAACCAAGGTTCCGGACGCTGCAGCGAGTGATGTGATCTTTTCACAAATTAGTTTTGATAAATATTTAGTAGGTGGGGGAGGGGTTTGGCAAACATTCAGAGAAGAGATTGGCGAGGCAAAGGAATATCCTGAACCGACTAAATCAATAAATGTGGGGGTAGAAAAGTATATTTTGATTCGTAAGCGATCAGGAGGAGGACATACTGTTTTCACTTTAAACCAGGAAAAATTTGAACGGTTAGCGCGCCTAAAAG
>JAGOSC010000035.1 GCA_018062515.1 Candidatus Omnitrophota bacterium | reverse complement strand
ATGTAGTCGCTGTTATTGATGCAGGTTTATTCCATGTAGACATATTTAACCTTGATTCTGTTATTGCTATTTTAAGCCCGGTCACTCTTTCGCTGCGGTCTAGTTATCCTGAATCACCGCCTGGTGTTTCTTCTGCTGTTCCACTCTACATTCAAAACTCCGTCCTACGTATTTAATATTCAATCCCATAATTGATTCGTGTTTTAAATTTTCTATATCTTATGATATGGATTTGCGTTCAAATGGTATTGGAATTATTGTGAGGAATAAATATGGATATTAACTTTCGTGTTGAAATAAAGAATTTTATTTTACGAAGCGTATTTTTAATCTTTGTATATTTTTGTATGACAGTAGGTCCTGTTTTTGCTCAAATCGACATGTCTTCTAAATTGGAATCATTGATCGAAGAAGCGTTGGCCAATAATCCAGGAATTAAGGCGGCAGAAGCAGAATGGCAGGCGGTGAAGATGAAAATCCCGCAATCTTCATCATTGCCCGATCCTACCGTCGGGTATACAGTGATGGGGCCGATGTTAGAAACATCCTTGGGGCCTCAAGAGGATGCCTATGAATTTGAACAAATGATCCCGTTCCCGGGAAAATTGACCGAAAAAAGAAAGATGGCCAAAGCCGAAGCGGAAGCAGCCCGGGCGCGTTTGAGTAAAGCACAGAAAGATATCACTTTAAAGGTGTCCGAGGCATATTATGATCTATATTCTGTACAGGAAAGTCTCCAGACAACACAAGAAGTTCACACGCTTCTCGGTAATTTTCAAAAAACCCTTCAATCTCTTTATGCCAGTCTTAAAGTCACACAAAAGGAAATCAATTTAGCGCAGATTGAGGTTGCTGAAGTTTTGCGAAAAATGTATTTCTTGCGTCAGCAAAAACAAAGTCTTTTGGGAATGTTGAGTTCGCTCATTAATCGAAATGTCACTGAAGAAGAGTTTATTCCTTTTCCGGTCCTGAAAATTCAAAATGAGGTGTTCGACGTCGATCAATTACTGGCCTTAGCCGATCAAAATCAGCCTGAAATTAAAGAAGCGGTTTCATTAGTCAACCGTGACCGTCATGCCAGCCGCTTATCAAAGTATGGATATGCTCCCGATATTTCAATCGGCTTTCAATATTACGGGATTGGTGACGGAGAAACAAGTGATCCTGATGATGGACGGGATGCCTGGATGATTCCGATCAAAGTGACAATACCCTTATGGCAAAACAGAATTCTTCCGACGGTGAAAGAAGCTATAGAGAATTTAAAGGTGAGTGAAGCGCGGCTTAAAGATACTCAGAATTTAAGCGCCTATGAAATTAAAAATGCTTTTTATAAATTATCCATGTCTAAAGAGGCGGTGGATCTTTATGAAAAAGTTCTTATTCCACAAGCGAAACTTGTTTTTAATTCCGATATGACCAGCTATGAAAACGGCAAAGGCGAGCTTTTAAGTTTGATTGACAGCGAACGCAGTTATTTGAATTCAAAAATTGCTTATTATGAAGCTTTGGCCGAAGGCTTAAAGAATTTTGCCGCGCTGGAACGAATGGTCGGGGTTGACTTGATGACGCCGGGAGGTCTGAAATGAAGAGGAAAAGTTTAATTTTTACAATTTTCGTGGTGATGGCTTTAGCTGGCCTCGCGTTCATTGTACTTAAAAAAGACAATCATAATCATCCATACAGCGACGATGAACAGGGAAAACAAAAGGATATTTATTACTGTCCGATGCATCCCCAAATCACCCGTGATAAACCAGGAGAATGTCCCATTTGTTATATGAAATTAGTCAAAAGAGAGCCGAGTTTTACAAAACAAAAACAGCAAAATGAAGAGATGGTTTTAAAAGAAAATAAAATTTCGGCGGAAGGGTATGCCTCAATTCAGCTGACTCCGCAAAAACAACAACTGATTGGGATTAAAACCGCTTTCGTAAAATATCAAAATTTAACGAAAACAATAAGAACAGTGGGAACCGTTGCCCATGATCCTGAGCTTTATCAAATGCAGGTTGAATATATTCAAGCCATTAAAACTTTAAAACAAGCTCAAGAAGATCATTCGGGCCAGGAAACGATTGATCAACTTCAACGTTTTCTTGAGGCTAGCCGTACCCGTTTAAAACATATGGGAATTAGCGACGATCTTATTGCGCAAATGGCTGAATGGAAGCAAGCGCAGCATAGTTTACTTTATACTCATCCGGATCAGCCTATTTGGATTTATGCGCAAATATATCAATATGAAATTCCATTGATCCATATCGAGGATGAGGTAGAAGTTACAGACCCCTCGTTTTCCGGAGAAGTGTTTAAGGGAAAGATTAAGGCCATTGATGTCATTGTTGATCAGTTGACCAGAACCACACGGGTCCGCATTTTAGTTGAGGATCATAAGGGAAAGTTGCGGCCGGAAATGTATGTCGATGTCATGATTCATATTAATTTGGGAGATACGCTCGCTGTTCCTAAAGAAGCAGTGTTTGATACGGGAACACAGAAAATTGTTTTTGTGGACCAAGGCGAAGGCGTGTTAGAGCCAAGAAATGTTGTTTTAGGAACAAGAACAGAAGGCTTTTATGAAATTAAAGAAGGGTTAAAAGAAGGCGAAAAAGTGGTTACAAGCGGAAATTTTTTGATTGATTCCGAAAGTCGCCTTAACGCCGCCTTAGACGGTATGACACAAAATAGTTCAGGCGCGGAAGAAACTATGCCCAATGGAATTTCTGAAAAAAGTGATGGCGGTCAACATGTCCACTAATATACAAACTGAAAATCAAGAGACGAGAGAAGGCCTTGTTGAAAAGATTATCGGATTTTCTGCTCACAATAAATTTTTGATCCTTATTTTTGTCGCGGCGGCTATTGTTGCGTCCATTTGGTCGCTCAAGAATATTCCTCTGGACGCGATTCCGGATTTATCAGATACGCAGGTGATTATTTATTCACGTTGGGACCGCAGCCCAGATATTATCGAGGATCAGGTAACGTATCCCATTGTCACGAGCCTTTTAGGTGTGCCGAATGTCAAAGCCATACGAGGATTTTCGGATTTCGGTTTCTCTTACGTTTACGTGATTTTTAAAGACGGAACAGATATTTATTGGGCCAGAAGCCGTGTCCTGGAATATTTAGGTAAGATTATTCCTCGTTTGCCCGACGGAGTTAAAACAGAAATGGGCCCCGACGCGACGGGGGTGGGCTGGGTCTTTCAATATGCCTTGGTCGATACAACCGGACAAAATTCTTTGCAGGAATTGCGCAGTTTTCAGGACTGGCATTTGCGTTATCATTTGCAAAGTGTTCCGGGCGTGGCTGAAGTCGCTTCCATCGGCGGTTTTGTTAAACAATATCAAATTGTCGTCGATCCAAACCGTCTTTTGGCTTACAACATTCCGATCACTAAAGTCATCGAGGCGGTCCGCAACGGGAACCAGGAAGTGGGGGGGAGACTGCTCGAGTTTTCCGGGGCTGAATATATGGTCCGGGGCCGCGGGTATATAAAATCCCTTGATGATATAGAACAAATTGTCGTCGGAACAGATCAAAAAGGCACGCCTATTTTGGTCAAACATGTCGGAAATGTGGTGTTAGGCCCGGATATCCGACGAGGGGTGGCTGACCTGGATGGCCGAGGCGATGTCGTCGGCGGCACAGTGATCATGCGATTCGGGGAAAACGCGTTAAGTGTGATCAACCGTGTCAAAGCAAAGCTTAAAGATATTGAGCCGACTTTGCCGCCCGGCGTGAAAGTTGAAATTGTTTATGACCGTTCCGAACTGATTTTAAAAGCCATTGATACTCTTAAACATCAATTAATGGAAGAAATGATCATTGTGAGTTTGGTGATTATTGTCTTCTTATGGCATTTTCCGTCGGCAGTTGTACCCATTTTGACCATTCCCATCGCGGTTCTGCTCTCTTTTATACCTTTATATGGAATGCATTTAACGTCGAATATTATGTCATTGGCGGGTATTGCCATTTCCATCGGTGTCCTTGTCGACGGAGCCATCATCGAAGTTGAGAATGCGTATAAACGTTTAGAAGAATGGTCGAATTCCGGAAGGAAAGGGGACTATCACGCGGTTCTTTTGAGATCCCTTAAAGAAGTTGGCCCATCGGTATTTTTTTCTTTACTGGTTATTGCGGTATCATTCTTGCCGATATTTACTTTGATTGATCAGGAGGGGCGATTGTTTAAACCTTTAGCCTGGTCAAAAAACCTGGTCATGTTTATTGCGGCTATATTAGCGATTACATTAAACCCGGCGATGCGTATGCTTTTTACGCGGGTTGATCCCATACGTTTGGGGAAAAATCAACAATCAAAATTAGGGAATATGTTCTCAAAAATATTGACCACCCTTTTTGTCGGTGCCTATTATCCCGAGGAGAAACACCCTATCAGTAAGCGATTGTTTAAAGTTTATGAACCCGTTTGCCGTTTTGTTTTGAAACATGTCAAAACAACTTTAGCGGCGGTGATTATTCTAATGGCGGTCACTGTTCCGATCTATTTAAAACTCGGATCAGAATTTATGCCGCCTTTATGGGAGGGCAGTATTTTGTATATGCCGACGACGTTCCCCGGAATTTCAGTTACCGAAGCGCAGAAACTGTTGCAGAAACAAGATCAAATTTTAAAAAGTTTTCCAGAAGTAGAACGGGTTTTTGGAAAGGCCGGGCGTATCGAAAGCTCGACGGATCCAGCTCCATTTTCGATGATGGAGACAGTCGTATTGCTTAAACCGCAAAGTGAATGGAGGCCGCTGAAACGCTGGTACGCGGGATTTCCAGATTTTCTCAAGAAACCATTTCAACCATTTTGGCCAGACCATATTTCTCACGACGATTTAATCAATGAAATGGACCTGGCGCTTAAAATTCCCGGGGCGACCAATGCCTGGACCATGCCGATTAAAAATCGTATCGACATGTTGTCGACGGGTGTGCGCACGCCCATCGGCATCAAGGTGCTGGGATCTGACCTGAAGAACATAGAACAGCTGGGGACTCAGTTAGAGGGGATTTTAAAGGATATCCCCGGGACGCGTAGTGTTTTCGCGGAGCGTGTCGCGGGCGGTTATTTTTTAGATTTTGATTTGAAGCGTGATCAATTGGCCCGTTATGGTTTGTCCGTCGCGGATGCGCAGGCAATTATTTTATCAGCCATCGGCGGTGAGGAGATCACGACGACCGTCGAAGGCCGGGAACGTTACACGGTCAATGTGCGTTATCCCAAAGAATTGCGCGACGATATTGATACACTCAACCGTGTTTTGGTTCCAACACCGTCGGGACAACATATACCCATGGAGCAGATCGCGGACATTGTCATCCGTTCGGGCCCTGCCATGATCCGTAATGAAAATGGCCTTCTGGCGGGATATGTTTATGTGGATATCAGCGATAGAGATATCGGCAGTTACGTTAAGGAAGCAAAGGAGATCGTGAAAAGAGAGTTAAAATTGCCGCAAGGGTATGATCTTATCTGGAGCGGGCAATATGAAAATATGCTGCGGGTTCGCGAGCGGCTTAAAGTAGTCGTTCCATTAACACTTTTTTTAATCATATTTCTCTTATATATGAATACGAAATCGATGATTAAAACGGGAATTGTCCTTTTAGCTGTTCCTTTTTCTTTAATTGGAGCTATTTGGTTATTATGGATTCTAGATTACAATATATCGATTGCGGTTTGGGTCGGTATGATCGCGCTCATGGGTCTCGACGCTGAAACAGGTGTTTTTATGTTGTTTTTTTTGGATATGGCTTATAAAGACGCTGTCCAAAAAGGACAAATGCGTACCAAGGAGGATTTACATGAAGCCATCGTTCATGGAGCCGTCAAACGAGTACGCCCTAAGATGATGACGGTGATGGCCGCTTTTATGGGATTATTGCCGATCATGTGGTCAACCGGTATCGGTGCTGATGTGATGAAAAGGATCGCGGCGCCGATGGTGGGCGGTTTGTTCTCATCATTTGTTCTGGAACTGCTGGTTTATCCTGCCGTTTATTTTATTTGGAAATGGCATTTTGAAATGAAAAGGGGAAAAGTAAATTTAACACTTTTAAACGTAAAGTAAAATAATTAAGTAGAATAAACCGTAACTTAAAAAAGGAGAAAAAAATGAGAAATACATTCGTAATCGTAGGAATGGTGTTAGGTTTTACACTGATGGTAACGCCGGTCCGGGCACAGAACGACTCAGGCGCAAATGTTGTTGCTGAAAAGACACAGGCCGTTGAAGTCGGAAATAAGATTTGTCCGGTTGGCGGCGAAAAAGTCGGCGAGATGGGAGAAGCCATTAAACATGAATATAATGGGAAAATCTATAATCTTTGCTGTCCTATGTGCATCAAGGATTTCAAAAAAGATCCTGAAAAATACAGCAAGATCGCCGACGAAGAAGTGAAAAAGAATGTTGAAAATTCAGCCGGTTCCGCGGAAGGTTCAGAAAAATAAAAAAAATCCTGTTTGTAGAGGAGAGTGAATTATGGCTGAATTTTTGGAACATCTCCACCCCATGGTTGTGCATTTTCCGATTGCGCTTCTCATCACCGCTTTTGTTTTGGAAATAGCAAGCTGGCTGACGAAGAAAGATTTCTTTCATCAGTGCGCGCTATGCCTTTATGTTTTTTCCGTTTTAATGATCCCTTTTGTTGTAAAAACAGGGTTGTTGGAAGAGGACCGGTTAAAGTTGCATCATCCGTTATTAGAGCAGCATGAACGGTATGCTTTGTGGATGATGTGGTGGACATTAACGTCTTTGCCCGTGCTTTGGTTTTTTTATCATAAACAAAGAAAATTTTTCCGGGCATTGTTCATCGTCAGCCTATTAGGGGCGGCTGTTTTGGTCACGTTGACCGGCGACCGCGGTGGGAAAATGGTTTATGAATACGGGGTCGGCGTGGAGCAATAGGGTAAGAATATTATGGATAGATTGACATGTCATGAAAAACTTGTAATCTATAAAGTAAATTAACTCGGCAATACCTATTTTAATATTAATCGGTTCTTTTACACTATGGAGGTGTTATATGTCAGAAGCTACTCAAGAAAAAAAGAAAGGTTTGATCGCCCGTTTCATGGAGAAATTTGAAAAGAAGGCCGGTCAATCGTCATGCTGCGGAGGTCATAGTCATAAACATGATCACGGACATGAACATGGTCATGATGAAAAAAAAGGTAAGTCATGCTGCTAAATTGGGTTGATTGGCTCGTGTATGAGCTGTTCAGCCTGTCGGTGGACTCAAAGGTTGGTCCGATACTGCACCATTTTATCTATGACTCTATCAAAATTCTTCTTTTGATGTTTGTCATGCTGTATGTGATTGCTGTTCTGCGGACTTTTTTACCTCACAATAAAATCAAACAATGGATGGGACGGCGGGGCATGGCCGGATATATTTATGCTTGTTTATTCGGAGCGGTCACGCCGTTTTGTTCTTGTTCATCTGTTCCCATTTTTTTTGGTTTTTTGAAAGCTGGCATACCTTTAGGTCTAGCGATGACTTTTTTGATTACGTCCCCGCTCGTCGACCAATATTTGGTCGTGCTTATGTTAGGATATTTTGGGTGGAAAATTACGGTCTTTTATATTTTAAGCGGTATGGTTATGGGTAGTCTAGCCGGGATGATTATCGGCCGAATGAAAACCGAATCCTTTTTGTCGGCGGATATGATATCCCCGCAACAGGAAAATGCGGACGATGATATTCCTGTTCACTTCCCCGGACGATTGCGTTATGGATGGGAAGAAACGGTAATGATGATTGGGAAGATCTGGTTCTGGATATTGGCTGGTGTCGCGGTTGGCGCTTTTATTCATAATTTTGTCCCGCAGGAAACGCTTCAGGGAATGATAGGCAAAGCCGGTGTATTTTCCGTTCCAATTGCGGCCTTGATCGGTGTACCGTTATACGGGAGCTGTGTGGCGGTTGTGCCAATTGCGGTCGTCCTGTTTCAAAAAGGCATGCCTTTGGGTACCGCTCTGGCCTTCATGATGGCGATGACAGCCTTGAGCCTGCCTGAGGCAATCATGCTCAAACGAGTAATGAAGTTAAGATTGATTTTGATTTTTTTCGGGATCACCACCGCGGGTATTATTTTGACCGGTTATTTATTTAATTTTTTGCAAACTTTTTTGATATAGTTTTAGTTGTCGTCCATGAAATCAAAGGTACTTTTTGTTTGTATTCATAATTCCGCGCGCAGCCAAATGGCGGAAGAATTGTTGCGTTCCTTGGCGGGAGATCAATTTGACGTCGAGAGTGCGGGTATCGAACCTGGACAGCTTAATCCGGCCGTGATTGAAGTCTTAAAAGAAGAAGGAATCAATATCACGGGGAAAAAGACTTGCGCCGTCTCCGAAAAACTTAAAAAGAAAATTATTTATGATTATGTGATTACCGTCTGCGATGAAACATCCGCAGAGCGCTGTCCCGTCATCCCGGGGACAAGAGAACGCCTCCATTGGAGTTTCAAAGATCCATCTTCTTTCAAAGGGACGGACGCCGAGAAAATGGACTTCACTCGTCGGATTAAAGAACAAATTAAACACAAAATTAAATCATGGTTAAATAGTTAAGAGAAATAATTTATCCATGCATGTATTGGAATATGTTTGACCGCAAAATAAATGTTTCTGCCGTACTCATCATCGCGTGGGGAATCTTGCAAGTATTATGCTTGGCGTTTCGTCCATATATTCCCATCGATGAAACCCGCTATGTAAGTGTGGCCTGGGAAATGTGGATCAGAAATGATTTCCTGGTGCCGTATCTCAACGGCGTTTCTTATAGTCATAAACCGCCTATGCTTTCTTGGCTGATTCACGCCGGTTGGTTTCTATTCGGCGTCAATGAGTGGTGGCCGCGTTTGGTTTCGCCTTTATTCAGCTTGGGATCATTATTTATGATTCGCCGAATAGCCTGTTTACTTTGGCCGGATAATAAAGAAGCACAATTCAATGTTCCGCTTATTCTTTTCAGTACACTTTTATGGACGATTTTTAATACAGTCCTGATGTTTGATATGATCATGACGTTTTTTATTTTAGTGGCTTTGTTCGGTATGTTAAAAGTGCACAAAGAAAAAAAGCAAGGTTATTGGATTTTGTCGTCGGTGGCCATCGGATTAGGAGCCTTAACCAAAGGGCCGGTTGTGCTTTTACCCATCTTGTCCGTTGGATTATTAGCCCCGTTTTGGACGGATAATCGTGAAGTCAATTGGGTGAGGTGGTACGTTGGGTTGATATTAAGTGCCGTGGGTGGTATTCTGATCGGCTTGTCATGGGTAGCAGCCATTGTTGCGCACAGCGGCCTTGATTACGTAAAAGATATTTTATTTTCTCAAACGTTTAATCGTGTGGTTTCTTCATTTGATCACGCAAGACCGTTTTGGTTTTATTTAGTCATGATTCCATTAGTTTGGTTTCCATGGTCATTGTACCCGCCGCTATGGAAGAAATTAAAAGGGATTAAGGAGTATACAACTGATCCGGGCGTTAGATTCGTTCTCACCTGGTTATGTGTTCCGCTTATTCTTTTTTCACTCATTAGTGGAAAACAAATTCAGTACATTATGCCACTATTTCCCGCGTTCGCTTTATTAACAGGATATCTATTGTCTTTGGATTCCTCGTCGAGCAGACGGGCTTTATGGCCGGCTTGCATAGTTTTATGTTGTTTCGGTATGATATTTATTGTATCTTTACATTTCATTCCGGCGTCGTTCATTGGATTGCCTTTTCGAGGTCCGGAGCATATTCCTCCACTTATGCTACCGTTTAGCGGCCTGTTTATGCTGGTGGCGGGAATATGCCTGTTCAAGACAAAATTAACGAACCGTCGTCAAGAAATTTTACTCATGAGTTTAATCAGTGTAGGATTGGTATATATAACTTTATTCGGAATTTTAAGAACGATCCGACCAGCGTTCGATGTGACCCGTTTCAGTCACTTCATTTCCGATCAGAGAAAAGAGGGAAATGATGTCGTTGTCAACAGCCGTCGTTATTTTGGCCAGTTTAACTTTCTGGGACGTTTGACTAGTCCGGTTTTGAGAAAAAAAGATGCTGAGCTGGAGGCTTGGGTTTCAGCCAATCCCAACGGTTTTGTCATGGAGTATTTGAAGAAATATCCTTCAAATTACACAGAGGCTGCTTTAATTGTGCCGTATATAAACCAATATATAGCCGCTTGGCCGGCCAAGGATTATTTGAACATGAAGGCAAGAATGAATCAACCGTTATAGTCGATAATTCAGTTGACCAGTAATGATTGAGCACCGATAATAAGAAAATCTTTGAAGATAAAATAAATAAAGGTCACAATGTCCGAAACAAAAATGCAAAAAAGATTTAAACGCTGGTTTAAGCCGCGGTTTGCCATCTTTTATCCGCTGGGATGGTGGATTTTATTTACTCGTTACTCGACGGATCAATCATTGCTGTACAGTCTTGGATTTTTATTAGCTGGAGTTCTTATCCGAACATGGGCAAATGGTTACGCAATCAAGATGGACCGGTTAACGACCTGCGGACCGTATGGACATGTCCGCCATCCACTGTATGTTGGTTCTTTTTTGCTTCTAGTCGGGATGATGATCATGTTGAAGATTCATTGGCTCATAGTTGCCTTAATTTTAACTGTCATTGTTGGATGGATTTACAGATCGACGATACGGCATGAAGAGAGAATGCTCAAAGACAAGTTTGGCGCGCCTTATCTTGATTATATAAAAAAGGTATCTGCCTTTTGGCCACGGTTGACGTCCTATCAGGGAAGTGAACAATGGCCATGGAGTTTTCAGCGGTATTATAAGAGTCAGGAATATAAGATCGTGATTTGGATGAGTATATTGATTATTATTTTCTATTTAAAAGGGGAATTTTTATTGGAAAAAGAGGCGCTTGATATAAAACACGTTATTCTCATTTCAATTGCGATTGCCTTAGCTTTGCTTGATCTCATCTCGGAATACTACCGGAAACAAAATAAATTTTCCGTCGGCTAACTGGAAAGTTTATTTTGCTTTCATTTACCATCACAATTTGATGAATTTTAAATACTTTTTATTCATAACTCTATGTTTGTTTATTGGATGCGGAGGGAATCAGCCTGGTTCTTCTTCAAATCCTAAAAAAAATGCACGTCAATTGAAAATCATTGAACAGGGGCGAGAATTGTATTTGGGAAACGGTTGCGCGGTTTGTCATGGTAAAGAAGGATTGGGGAATGGCTTAAGCGCCGAGCGTTATTATCCGCGGCCGATTAATTTAACTGTTCCGTCGGCGTATACGCTTGGGTCGTCGGTCAGGGCCATTCAACAAACAGTAAAAAAAGGGATACAAAAAGAGAATAGTGCCATGCCGGCCTATAATCATTTAAGCGAATCCGAGCTATACGCCATCGCCGTATTTTTGGAATCAATTCAGGTGAAAAATCCGTAATAAAATATTTAAGGAGAAACAAATGAAGTTTAATAAAATTATTCTTTCTGTTTTGATTTTTGCCATCGGATTTTGTAAATGTGCTTTAGCTGAGGATTTACCCGACGCTGTAGTCGTTAGCGGGGCTTGGATCAAGGCTATGCCTGCGTCCGCAGAATATTCGGCAGCATTTTTAACCATGACGAATAATTCCGAGAATGATATTACATTGAATGAAGTCAAGACGAATCTCTCGAAGACCGTTGTTATTCATGAAATGAAAATGGAAAATGGCGCTATGAAAATGCGTAAAATAAATAATCTGGTGATTCCTAAAGGAGAAGCTGTTAACCTTGAATCGGGCGGCACGCATATTATGCTGATTGATTTGATTAAGCCGCTCGTTGAAGGTGAAAAGGCGGATTTGATTTTAGTATTCTCCGACGGAAAAGAGCAGACGGTCAGCGCGATTATTCAAAAGGAAGTTTATTCAGATGAGGAGTAGATCATGCTAAAGAAGTTGGCAGTATCGTCAGCACTAATTCTGATGATGTTTTCTTACGGTTATGCAGATACGTCGTTGAAATATTATAATGAAATAAATCCCACGCGTGATTTTAGTTTAACTGATCAGGATGGAAATAAATTTCAGCTCAAAGATCACCGCGGAAAAGCGGTTCTTTTATTTTTTGGATATTTGTCCTGCCCGGATATTTGTCCAGTCACCATGTCCAGAATTAGCCGCGTCTATCAAAAATTAAATTCTACGGAAAAGGAAAAAGTGTTGACTGTTTTTATTTCTGTCGACGGTGATCGTGATACCCCGGAAAAGATAAAAGAGTATCTTGACTATTTTGATATGAAGGCGGTTGGCTTGACTGGAAATCCACTTATTGTCGACGAGGTTGTGGCTGATTTTAAGGCATGGTATGAGAAGGTAGCGACAGAATCGTCGCTGGGATATCTTATTGACCATACAACCTATATTTATTTGATTGATACCGAAGGTAATGTCAGGGCCTTGTTCCATCCAGAAGACAATGTGGATGATATGATGAGAGCAGTCAAGCAGGTTTTAAAAGAATCACCGAAGAATATTACGAAGTAAGAAGCATTAATAAAGCCATCAGACCCATACCCACGTTTTCCACCAGAGTCACAGTGCTTAACGGAACTTGCAAAACCGTACCCATACAGGCGCATTTCATTTTAGAACCTTTAAGAACATTGCGAAGCACGCCGACGGAACCGATGAGCATAATCACGATGGTTGCGATATAAACTGTTTTTAAATAATATTTACTTAAATAACCTAATCCTAAAGTCAACTCGATAAAGGGATAAAGGTAGCCGTATATACGTGAACGGCTGGCGATAATGTCATATTTTGAGAATCCATCGGCAAATGTGGTTAAATTAAATAATTTGAACATGGAAAAGATGAGAAGGAATAAGCCCATAAAATTGTGCATACAATTGTTCCAATTCCATTGGGATGAACTTATTTCCAATGCCAAGGCAGCTAAAATGGTCAGGATTAAAAGGATAATTAAAGGCGAATAATTGTCTTTTTCTTCGGACATGAAAACATTATAAGGTTCATGTAATGAAAGGGCAATAGAGAAAAATCTTCCCAAATTTCCCTAGAACGTGCTTTGCGTTTTTGTTAATATCTTCATATTCAAACAGCCGTCCGGTTGACGATCCGTTTTAACTTTTTTAACGAAAGGGTGTTTATGTTTTTCCGGAAAATCTCTTCTTTAATCCTCTTCATTTTAATAATACATATAATAACGATAACGGAAGCAGCCGAGGTTAAGCTTGTAAAAGATGAGCGTGGTTGGCTGCTAACCGTAGATGAGCAGCCATTTTTTATCCGCGGAATGTGTTACACTCCGACGGCAATCGGCGAAAACGCCGATGACAATACCCGTCGTGACTGGATGATTGTGGACGATGATTTTGACGGTCGTAACGATTATGGTTATCAAACTTGGGTTGACGCCAATCGCAATAATAAACGCGATCCCAATGAGAAAGAAGTCGGTGATTTTCAGTTGATGAAAGATATGGGCGTTAACACGATACGGCTTTATCATCACTCATCCAATGACTATGAATTAAAAAAAATTAATGAAGCGGGAAGCCTGTACATGAACCATGCGCCAAATAAGGAAGTCCTCCGCGAGATGTATGAAAAGTACGGCTTATATGTGGCGATGGGTGATTTGGTTGGTTCGTATGGCATTGGTTCCGGGGCTTCGTGGACGACGGGTACCGACTATACCGACCCGCAGCAGAAGGCCAACATGCTAAAATCCGTCGAGGAAATGGTCCTTACCTTTAAAGACGAGCCTTACATATTATTGTGGATTTTAGGCAATGAAAATAATTTGAACGAATTTACCCGCACGCAAGCATATCAGCAGCCGCAGGCTTACGCGGAGTTTCTTAATGAAGCCGCGCTTTTGATCAAAAAACTTGACGGCAAACATCCCGTGGCGCTTTGCAATGGTGCATACGGTCTTTTGGAGGATTATGCCAAACACGCGCCGGCTATCGATATATTCGGCGTTAACCTTTATAGCAATAATGGGTTTTATGAGCTTTGGAAAAAAGTACATCATATTTATGATCGACCGGTTATGTTGACAGAATTCGGCACGTCACACCCAATTGTAAAAGATGGTGTTCTTAGGGAAAGTTATCAGGCGGATATTCATCGTCGAGCTTGGAGTGATATTGCTAAACACCGTCACGGTAAAGAATTTCCGGGAAATGCGATTGGAGGCTTTGTGTTCCAGTGGGCTGATGAATGGTGGTATAACGGAGATAAATGGCATCAAAACATTAGTCCGGTCAGCGGGGGCTGGAATCTGGAATACAATGGCATGACTAGTTTTGGCGACGGCTCATCCGGTTCACTTACGCGTCAGCTTCGTCAAGTCTACAGCACCTATCAAGAGATGTGGGTTGATCTTTAAGGACTATTTTTGAAAAAGGAAATAACAGATAAAAATTTTGATCGTTACGCCGCGCGGATGAAGACGAACATTTATGGATCGTTGAAAGGCAAAATCCGTTTAGAAATTTTGCTGAATGATTTAAGCGTTTTCTTAAGAAACGATCAAAATTACATCAAAATTCTCGACGCTGGATGCGGCGGCGGACAATGTTCCAGTGTTCTCGCCCGTCGAGGAGGTCATCACATCACTTTATGTGATATTTCAGAAAATATGCTGAATGATGCCAAGGCTATTTTTCTCGCGGAAGGTTTAAAGAAGGCTGATTTTATTCACTCCTCGATTCAGGATCACGCCGTCCAGAATAGTTCAAAATATGATGTTATTCTCTGTCATGCTGTGCTGGAATGGGTGGAAGATCCGTCAGGAATGCTGCATCATTTAAAAAATATGCTTAAACCCGGTGGACATTTATCTTTGATGTTTTTTAATTTAAACGGAATAATTTTTAAGACGGTTCTTCGGGGAAATCTATATCATAAAGATGCGGAATTTAAGTTTGGACAAACAAAAAGTTTAACACCGACGAATCCGTTCAATCCTGAAACAGTTTATCAATGGTTAAAGGATTTGAATTTTACGACTATTGAGAAAAGCGGTATTCGAATATTTTATGATCATCTCGATCGGCCGACGCGGGATAAATCTTCTGAATCGCAAGTCCTTGAATGTGAACGTTCCTTTAGTAAGTCAGAACCATTTTTATCCATGGCACGCTACATTCATGTTCTGTGTCAAAAAAAATCATGAGGGGCCTATTCAGTAAGACAAGGTAGGTAAAGAATGGAAAATTCAAAAAATAAAAAAGAAACAATCATCGGTTCATCTTCCACCCCGACGGTGATTAACAAGGATGGAAGCCTTAATATTCATCGTCCCCGGGAATTCGGGCGTTTGTTCTCAGATTTATACCACTATTTTTTATCTATTTCCTGGCCAAAATTTTTTTTGATTCTTTTCACTTTATTTTTTGCGGCGAATGTGTTTTTTGGAGTGCTCTATTTTGCCGCAGGGCCGGATGCTCTGCAAGGGGTTGACCGGGATCATCCATTCCTGCATTTTGTGGACTGTTTTTTCTTTAGCGTTCAATTGTTCGACTCCGCTTTTACACCGTCGGGAATATGGATTAATATCCTGGTCACGGTACAAAATTATTTAGGATTGTTGATGATTGTGATTATAACCGGATTACTGTACGCGCGATTTGCGCGGCCGAGTGCTCGGGTCATTTTTTCAGAGTGGGCGCTTATCAGTATGTATAATGGAAAACCGTGTTTGTCATTTCGTGTGGCCAATGAACGGCTCAATCATATTGTCGAGGCGCACATGACTTTGACATTGACCCGTAATGAAGAGAGTTTGGAGGGAGAGAAGTCACGCAAATTCCATAATCTTAAACTTGAGGTGGATTATTCACCGTTGTTCGCGTTGAGCTGGACACTTAGGCATTTTATCGACGAGACAAGTCCTTTGTACGGCGCTGATATGCAAAAATTAGAAAATGATGGTGTGGTTATTTTCGCGTCCTTGTCCGGAATCGATGATACATTTTCGCAGACAATCACCGCCCGCAATGTATACCGCTACGATGAGATTATCTTTAATAAACGTTTTAAGGATATCCTCTTGTGGGATAAAAATAAAATGCATATCAATTTAAAAGGGATTAGCGATGTGCAATAAGTAATATATGTCGAGAAATACTGTTATAACTCATTTTTTTCTTTCCGCGTTTCTGATCCTCGTTGGTTTTATCCTTTACATTCCTGTTTTGCACGGCCCATTTCAATTTGATGATTATGAGTTTATCGTCGGTAATCCGGCTATCCGTCACATTGACCGTTGGCGGGACATATGGAATCTTTTGAGCCAACCCAGCCGTTTTATTGCCTTTTATTCGTTTGCTTTGAATTATCATTTTCATCAACTCAATTCTTTTGGTTATCATTTAACCAATATCATATTGCATATAGTCAATGTTCATTTGGTCTGGTTGTTAGCTCATCTTTTGTTCAGACAATTCTTTTCTTTCATGCCAACCATAGATTATCGACGAGCTCGGGGTATGATTTACGTGGCGGCTTTATTGTTTTTGGTTCATCCTTTGCAAACTCAGGCGGTCAGCTATATCACCCAGCGTTTCGAGTCGCTGGCAACCTTTTTTTATTTGTCTTCTTTTGTTTTTTATATTCTAGGGAGGGAAGCTTGGCCGAAGAGGAAGGGGATTATATTTTGGATCTTATCCGGCCTTATGGCAGTTCTGGGTATGTTCACAAAAGAAACGCTGATTACATTACCCATCATGATTCTTTTTTATGAATATTGTCTTTGTTCGCTGCGATTTCCTGGTCAGATCAAAAGAATTTTGAATTGGCGGCTTTTACCCGTCGTCGCGTTTCTGTTGATTATCCCTAAGCTTTTTTCTTGGAGATTTATATACCACACCACTTTCGTAAACTATCCGTCCTTTTCACACCACGGAGATACGATTACGCTCTATAGTTATCTCTTAACACAGGCGAGGGTTTTTGTTACATTTTTGAAACTGATATTTTTCCCTATTGGTCAAAATCTCGACTATGATTTTCCTTTGTCTTACCATTTTTGGGATATTCGCTTTATAGCGAGTATTTTGGTTCTGCTGCTGATGGTTGTCTGGGCAATTCGATCTCGTAAAAATAACTTTTTCATTTTCTTCGGTATTCTTTGGTTTTTTATTACATTATCGGCCAATTTAGTTCCGCGTATTTTTATCATTTTTGAACATAAGATGTATTTAGCCGGAATTGGTTTATATATAGCGTTTTCTTTTATTTTGTTCAAAGAAATAAAGGATTACAAAAAGCTCATTTTAACGACGATCATTATCGTTTTGACGCTGGGATATTTAACTATGATGCGTAATCGGGTTTGGCAAAGCGAAACCGCTTTATGGGAGGATGTGATCAAGAAATCTCCTCAAAAAACACGGCCTTATATCCATTTAGGCTTTGCCTATGATAAAGAAGGGAAGTTTGATCAAGCAATTGCCGTATACGATAAGCTTCTCGCCATTTATCCATCGAATTTTAAAGGATTAAATAATCGTGCGGCGGTTTACGTCGAGAAAGGCGAATATGATTTAGCGTTGAGGGATTATAATCTCGCCGAAACCATCGATCCAAATCAATGGCATGTTTTCTTTAATAAAGCCAAGATTTATTTAGTCCTGAATGATAAGAAAAAGGCTTTGGATGCTTATACAAAGGCTATAACCATAGCACCGAAGGAAATTAATTTATATAATGAGCGCGGTTTACTGTATTACAATCTCGGAAATCATGAAGCCGCTTTTCGCGATTTTCGGCTAACGACTATACTGGATCCGAATTTTATCGAAGGTTTTTATAATCTGGCAGCCATTTTTCAAGCTAAAAAAGAATACGGCTTAGCTATTCGATATTTTGATAAAGTTTTATCGTTAGATAAGACATTGGAAGACGCTTATCTTCGTCGAGGAATGATTTATCATGAACAGAAAAATTATCCAAAAGCCATTGAGGATATGACGGCTTATATTGCATTAAAACCGGCCAGTGGTTATGCGTACTTCATGCGAGGACGTTTATATATGGAGACTGAGCAGCAAGAAAAGGCTTATGAAGATCTTAAGAAAGCGCGGGAATTAGGAAAAAATGTTAAGGAAGATTACTTTCAGCTTCTTGAGGAAAAATTCGGAGAACGTCAGCCTGAGTATAAGAAATGAGGTTGACAAAAACGAGGGCTAGGCGTAAATTGGCAGTCTGGGCGCATAGCTCAGTTGGTTAGAGTGCTGCCCTCACATGGCAGAGGTCGAAGGTTCGATTCCTTCTGCGCCCATTTTAGATTTACGTTGTCAAACTATATAAATTAAATAAGAGGTGAAATATGCGCTTTCAAAATATTTTTATTTTGATTTTAGCGTTGGTCGTACCCAATTTAAGTTGGGCTGATGATATGGAGGCGAAAGCGATGAAAACCGAAAAAATTATTGTTGCCGGCGGATGCTTTTGGTGTACAGAATCCGTTTATAAAGGTGTGTCTGGAGTGATTGATGCTGTCGCCGGGTATACAGGCGGACAAAAGAGGAATCCGACCTACGAAGAAGTCTCGACGGGAAAAACCGGCCATTATGAAGCGGTTGAAGTGACTTATGATCCGGAACAAATCTCTCTCGAGGATGTGTTAAATGTATATTGGCGCGATATTGATCCCACGGACGCCAAAGGACAATTCGCTGATCAAGGCTCGCAATACCGCACAGCGATATTTTATTTTACCGATGAGCAGAAGAAAATTGCTGAGGCATCTAAGGACAAATTAGATAAAAGCGGTATGTTCGACAAACCGATTGTCACACAAATTATTAAGGCTTCGGAATTTTATCCTGCCGAAGAGTATCATCAAGATTATTCCGAAAAGGAAAAGGATAAATATAAGAGATACCGTTCCGGTTCCGGACGAGATGCGTTTCTTGAAAAGAAATGGAACAATGCTCCTAATCTTTGTCCATTGCCTAAAAAAGTTTCATTAAAAAAATATAATCAAAGTGATTTGCAAAAAAAATTAACACCCATTCAGTTTTCCGTTACACAGGAAAATTCGACGGAACCGGCCTTTCATAATCAATATTGGAACAACCATCGCGAAGGAATTTACGTTGATGTTGTGTCCGGTGAACCATTATTCAGTTCCTTGGATAAGTATGATTCCGGAACTGGCTGGCCCAGTTTCAGTAAACCGTTGGAACCGGCGAATGTCCTCGAGAAGGATGATTCGAGTTATGGCATGGTTCGGACAGAAGTTCGCAGTAAAAACGCGAATTCACATCTTGGTCATTTGTTCGAGGGCGAACGATCATCCCCAACGGGACAGCGTTATTGCATGAATTCCGCGTCCATGCGTTTTATTCCAAAAGAAGATTTGGAAAAAGAGGGGTATGGACAGTATAAAAATTTGTTTGAGAAACCAAAGAAGTAAAAGACCTGCATGACTGTACCAGAATCTATTCAATCTTTAAAATTGAGTCACCTAGAAGTAGATCAATGCGTAAAAGTTTTAGAGTTCTTGTTAGAAGATACGACGCGTTTAGCGGAGCTATCTAATGAACAACGCCTCGCGCTTTTAAAGGCAGCTGGTAAGATTTCCCGCCCAGATAAAGAAGAAATCAGAAAACGTTTGAGCGATTTACGACGGATGGAACGTCAAAAAATTGTTACGCAAGAACGTCAGGCGCGGGCAACGACCGGTATCCGTCGAGCCCGGGAAGCTAGCATTTTTATAGCTCCCGAAAAAAATGATACTAGCGTCAAGGAATCAAAGAATCCGCACGTTTCCGCGCGGAATTGTTATGTCTGTAAAGCCGACTTTACTCAGTTACATCATTTTTATGATCAAATGTGTCCGACCTGCGCGGAATTTAATTATCAAAAGAGATTTCAAACCGCTCCGCTCGACGGTCAAGTCGCCTTAATTACCGGATCACGGCTTAAAATTGGTTATCAAGCTACCATGATGATGCTTCGATCTGGGGCAACGGTGATCGCGACCACACGATTTCCCGTTGATTCAGCTCTAAGATTTTCTAAAGAAAAAGATTACGATCAGTGGAAAAATCGTTTACATATTTATGGTTTGGATTTAAGGCATACGCCTAGTGTTGAAATTTTTTGCCGATATGTCGAACAAAATTTTGACCGTCTCGATTTATTAATCAATAATGCCGCGCAAACGGTCCGTCGACCACCGGGTTTTTATGCCCATCTTTTGGCGCTCGATTTGAAATCATTTCATGAATTGCCACAGGAAGCGCGGACTTTATTATCCCGTTTTGAAGATTGTAAAAGACAAATTTTAATTGGTTCAACTGAAGGCGCCGTAGACCAAGCAGCTTTACCCGTCGCATGGAGCACGAAAACCGCTGGGATTGGTATGTTAGCTAGCGCACGTTTATCACAAATTCCATATGCTTATGATCATACATTAGCTTCCGACGAAGTTTTTCCGCAAGGAAAACTCGACGCTGATTTGCAGCAAGTCGATTTACGGACAAATAATAGTTGGCGATTAACGTTGGGAGAGATTCCTACCGCTGAGATGATGGAGATTCAACTGGTTAATGCAATCGCGCCATTTGTTTTATGCAATCGTCTCAGTGGAATGATGAAACGGGACGATACGGGTAAAAAACATATCGTAAATGTCTCGGCGATGGAAGGGAAGTTTCACCGTTATAAAAAATCTAATCGTCATCCTCATACAAATATGGCCAAGGCTGCTCTTAATATGCTGACACATACATCCGCTGCTGATTTAGCGAAAAGCGGAATTTTTATGAATGCCGTGGACACGGGATGGGTTACCGATGAGGATCCAATTACTTTGGCTAAAAAACGGCAGGAAATGCATGATTTTCAACCGCCCCTGGATATTGTCGACGGAGCAGCGCGGGTTTGTGATCCGTTTTTTAACGGTATTCTCACCGGAGAACATTGGTGTGGAAAATTTCTTAAAGATTATTACCCCATTGATTGGTGATCGGTGATTATGGATAAAATAACACTGATTGCCACCTGCACATTTGGCCTTGAGGCTCTCGTGAAACGCGAAGTAAGAGATCTCGGATTCTTTACTACAGCTGGTTCCGACGGAAAAACGGAGTTTGATGCGACGATCAATGATATTCCAAAAGCTAATATTAATTTACGTTGTGCCGATCGCGTTGTGGTTAAGTTAGGACAATTTGAGGCGCGCGATTTTGATCAACTGTTCGATGGCATTAAATCGATTCCATTTGAACAATGGATTTTGCCCGACGGAATGATTACAGTGGCCGGTAATTCCGTTAAATCACAATTAGAAAGTGTCCGTTCTAATCAATCCGTCGGTAAAAAGGCTGTTCTCGAACGGCTTAAAGATAAATTAAAAGTAAAAGAATTTCCTGAGACGGGCTCGGAATTTACGATTCACATTGGATTATTGAAAGATATTGCAACCATTACGCTCGATACATCCGGCGATGGTCTTCATAAACGCGGTTATCGAAATAAAACCGGTGAAGCTCCTATTCGGGAAACATTGGCTGCTGCTTTAGTTGTGCTGAGTGACTGGAAAAAAGATAAACCCTTAATGGATCCCATGTGCGGATCGGGGACCATTTTGATTGAGGCTGCCATGCTCGCACGCAATATTGCTCCAGGAATCAGGCGAACATTTATTTCTGAAGAATGGCCGATCATTGATCCTCAAGCTTGGACAAAGGCGCGAAAAGAAGCCGAAGAAGCGATTCTTCGGACGGGTAGTTTGCAAATACGTGGATACGATATTGAATTAGATTTGATCAAAATTTGTCGCGAAAATGCGGCAAATGCTGGCGTCGATAAAGACATAATTTTTGAAGCGAAAGACGTACTTGATTTGAAGCTGGCTGATACGATGGGTACGATTATATCTAATGCTCCGTATGGCGTCAAAATTTCATCTTTAAGAGATCTTAATCCGATTTATCATGCCATCGACGCAACCTTTAAAGAACAAAAAGGTTGGTCGCTTTATTTCTTGACGGCGGATAAACGTTTTCCTGAATTTATCACCCGTTCAAAACCGGATAAAGTACGTAAATTATTTAACGGAAATATTGAGGTGAACTATTATCAATATACAACGAAAAGTGATCAGTGATGAGTGATCAGTAAAAGTGATAAGTGATAAGTGATATGTAATAGGAAATTGCTGCTACTGACCACCGAGCACTGACCACTCACCACTGATATTTAATTAGTATTTATTTTATTTTAATGTAGAATAGTCCGCATATTGACAGCAAGAGTAACTCCGAAATAATGATGCACCAATCAAAATTCATGTGTTCTTGTTAAAGGAACAAACATGATCAAAAGGAGAAACGCCATGGGTGACAAAAGTCCAAAGTCAAAAGGTAAGAAAAGCAATCAGAAACAAGCCAAAAAAGGCAAGTAATAGATTTTAGATTGTAAACAGGGGACGACGTTAAGACGATGTTGTCCCCTGTGCTTTAAAGGAAATTATGAAAGAGCAAAAAAATATTTTAGGAAGCAAACTGCAAGCCTGTTCAAAATTCCCCATGACAGGATTTTACCGCGACGGATGCTGTAACACGGGCCAGGAAGATTTCGGTTTACACACCGTGTGCATTGTCGCCACCGACGAGTTTCTAAAATTCTCAAGAAAAGCCGGCAACGATTTATCTACCCCGATGCCTCAGTCAGATTTTCCGGGATTAATCGAAGGTGATCGTTGGTGCTTATGCGCATTGCGGTGGTTAGAGGCCTACCAAGCTGGAAAAGCCCCCAAGGTAATTCTGGAAGCAACGAATGAAAAAACTCTCGAATATATTCCTTGGGAAGCCTTAAAAGAACATTCCATCAGCGTCAAGGAATTCGATTTTTCAGAATAAATAGAATTTATTTTATGTCCGATACATTTCCTATAAATATACGATCTGCGTCGAGGCGATTAACTGAACACTAACACACGAGGAGAATAATAATGACACCTAAACCACCTTCCGGTCCAGAAAAAAGACCGACCAAACATGCCTTTAGCCGTTACGAGAAGAGACCCGGCGCCGATAAACGGTCATATAATAAATATGACAGAGACGGCGGGGAACAATCCAGAGGATATGATTCTTTCAAGAAACGTGAACGTGAACCATGGCGTAGTCCTGAGCGCGCGGTTATTAAAAGCGATGTGCCTGAAAAGAAAATCGTAGTATCTGCAGAAAAGTTAAGAGCAGGCGTGAGAAAATCACAAGATGACATTAGCGGTTTTGTAAAAGACATCGTGAGCAGTTTATCGGTAAATAAGAATGTAAAATCTATCGAGATAGATCTTGGATTTGATAGTAATGGAAATTTTGTCGGTGTTGGAAACGGTGCCGATGCGTCTATTCGAATTGATCTTCAAGTTGAATAAGTTTTATGGCCGACGGGGATTCTATTGTTCCAGATGACGAATTTCTTTTGAAAATGATTCAAATGAAGATGCCATTTGGAAAATATAAGGATTACAAATTAATCGACTTACCGGAAGATTATATTATGTGGTTTTCCCGCAAGGGTTTTCCCGTCGGACAATTAGGTGATATGCTGAAAAGCATATATGAAATTAAATTAAATGGATTAGATTATTTATTGAAGCCCTTACGCCGGCCATAAAAAATACTCAAGTCACATGTTGGTCCATTTTAAAATCCCAATGATTAAAGGAATAGAGAACCATGGCTGTCATCAGTCTGCAAGATATTAGTTTGTCCCTCGGAGGGCCGCTACTATTTGATCATATCAATTTACAATTGGAGGCGGGGGAACGAGTCGCGCTTTTAGGGCGTAATGGTACCGGGAAGACGACACTGATGAAGGTCATGAACCGGCAAATCGATGTCGATACTGGTAAGATCATTTATCAAAAAGGGGTCGAGGTAGCCCATCTTCCTCAGGAAATTCCGAAAGAATTAAAAGGTGATGTTTTTGATATTGTTCTGTCCGGACTTGGCGCGCAGGCGAAGACCGTCAGCGACTATCATCATCTTAATCATCGTTTGCAAACAGAGCATACTCCGGCGCTGATGCGCGATTTGGATCGGCTTCAATCCGAGATGGATCGAACGAATGGCTGGGAAATTGATCGCAAAGTCGAGGAGATCGTCGAACAAATGAAACTCGATCCTGATCAGCCGTTTGAAAATCTCTCCGGCGGACAGAAAAAACGTGTCATGTTGGCGCGCGCATTTGTTCTTAATCCGGATATCCTTCTTCTCGACGAGCCGACGAATCATTTGGATGTGGACACAATTAACTGGCTGGAAGAACATTTAAAAGAGTATCACGGCACATTATTTTTTGTCACTCACGACCGCATGTTCATGACGCATTTAGCGACGAGGATTATTGAGCTCGACCGCGGCCGTATGTACAGTTGGATGTGCGATTATAAAACTTTTCTTGAACGTAAACAGTTGGAGCTTGAAATTGAAACGGCTCACCACGAACATTTTGATAAAAAATTGGCTCAAGAAGAAATTTGGATTCGAAAGGGTATAAAAGCAAGGCGGACCAGGAACGAAGGTCGTGTCAAAGCGTTGGAAGCATTACGCGTGGAAAAGTTGGCACAGCGTCGGCAAACGGGTAAGGTTCGCATGGCGGCGCAAGAAGCCGATATGTCCGGGCGCCAAGTTATTAAAGCGGTGAATATCAGTCACGGATATGGAGATGCTTGCCTCATCGATAAATTTTCGGTTCAAATTATGCGCGGTGATAAAATTGGTTTAATCGGGCCTAATGGAAGCGGAAAAACGACTTTGCTAAAAATTTTGTTGGGAAAAATGCAACCCAAACAGGGTACAGTTAAGCTTGGAACGAATCTGGAGATCGCTTATTACGATCAGTTACGGCAACAATTAGATGAAGAAAAATCAGTGATTGAAAACATTAGCGGCGGTTCCGGGGATACCATCACGATTAACGGAAAAGCTCGTCACTTGATTGGATATCTTCAGGATTTCTTGTTTTCTCCAGAACGCGCGCGTACACCGGTTAAGGTTTTGTCCGGAGGCGAACGGAATCGGTTATTTCTCGCGCGGTTATTTACTCAACCGTTTAATTTTTTGGTAATGGATGAACCGACGAATGATTTGGATATCGAAACACTGGAGCTTTTAGAGGAACTATTGATTGAGTATTCCGGAACCTTGATTCTTGTCAGTCATGATCGCGCGTTTTTGAATAATGTGGTTACATCGACGATTGTGTTTGAAGGCAATGGTAAAATCGGCGAATACGCCGGTGGTTATGATGATTGGCTTAATCAAAAACAGAATAAGGTTTCATTTCCTACCGACGACGGCGACACAAAAGAAAAGGGTGCACCTAAGCCAGGTCTTACCTTCGAACAACAACGTGAATTAAACAGTTTAACGGCTAAAATTACAAAACTTGAAGCCGAGCAGGATAAGATTTACAATGTCATGGAAGGTCCTGAATTTCATAAGCAGGATAAGAAAAAGATTGATGAGATACAGCGTCAATTAGAAAAGATCGAAGATGATTTATTAAGCGCTTTTGAACGGTGGGAAGCTTTAGAAAGTTTAAAAGAAGGAACGAATGAAGCATGAGCGTTTGTCGGTTCAAAAAAATGCTTTGGTGTTCGATCAATATTTCAACCATTTTTATTTTATGCTCCAGCCCAAGTTATTCCGAAGAAAAAGTCATATTTAAATTTAACCCACCCGACGGTATTTCTTATAGACAAATGTACAGCGCCGAACAGATTAAGGATTTTGGAGGCATAAAAAAGCAAATCAATTTGACCGAAGAAACAGTCAAGGTGGTTATCAAAAAAGATGAAAAAGGTTATTTGCTGATGGCAAAGCCTTTTTTGGTAACCATGACGCGGGATGGTCATCTCGTGCCGGAATCGAATTTAAAACTTATGCTTGGTATAAATTATGTGCTTCATCTTGATGCAAAAGGTCTTTTTTTAAATATCGACGGGTTTGAAGAGTTTGTCAATATTCTTAAGGCCGAATTACCGGAAGATATAGCTAAAGAAGCGCTAAAGAATATCAATGTTGAAGCAATGATCGATAAAGAAGAAGATGAGTATAGCAATCGTATCGGTGATCTTATTGGGCGAGAAATTAAGGTGGGTGACACATGGTATATGGATGGAAAATCTATACTTCCGGATGGAAATACGGTTGATTACACAAGCGTTTACCGGCTCAAGGAAATGGTTTCTTGCGGAGCGACCCGCTGCGCGAAAATAGAATATCATTATGACGCAAATCCTGCTGGCCTAAGAACGATCATCAATGAATTTTATACCGGACTCGACGAGAAAATGGGTGAACGATTAAGGGGAATGAATTCCGTTGATACCAAATTTTTTGGCAATGGTACCCGTTTGGTCGATCCGAAAACGATGTTAATTTATCTAGAAGATATGCATGAGGTAACTGAAGTGCCTATGACGCTGGCAAATAATGCAAAAATTTCCATGATGCTGACGGAAAATAAACATTATGGGTATAAGTATGATCAATCGGGGGAAACTAAAGATGAATATTAAGAAAATATTTTGTTTATGTTTAGTCGCAGGCGAAATGCTGATCGGATCATCCTTTGCAAAAGAGAAATGCGAAATTGAAAACTGCCATGGCTATGACATTAAGTGCGGACCAAAGGCGGCAGAGATGTGCACTATGGAGTATGTCTATGG
>JAGOSC010000091.1 GCA_018062515.1 Candidatus Omnitrophota bacterium | reverse complement strand
CCTATAATCTCATCAAGAAAAAAAAGTCTGTCCTGTTGATCGACAATCGTCACCATACCAGTTCCTCGACGATGAGCGCCGGAATTATTAATCCTATTACCGGCAAACGGTTTATTCTAACAGAGGATTTCGCAAAATTCCATCACGAAGCTGAACTCACCTACCGCGAACTGGAAAACAAACTTAACACAACATTTTATGCGGAAAAAAAAATTGTCCGCTTCTATAGTTCGTCTCAAGAACATAAAATTTGGAGTGAACGTAAAGATACCATTAATAGTTCATTGTACATAAAAGGTTATAATCCGTCTGGTTTGTTTAGTCGCTGGTTCGACGATCGTTACGGGAGTTTAACCGTCAAAGGGTATGTATGCGATGTCTCTGTCCCCATCAAAAAATTTTCTGACATTTTAGATAAAAATCAAATCCTTCCCGAGCTATTTGAATTCAATCATCTAAAAATTAATCAGGAGTCGGTAACCTATAAAAACATGAGCGCATCAAAAATCATATTTTGTGAAGGTTATTTAGCCGAGACTAATCCGTATTTTAAATTTCTGCCTTTCAAACCTGCTAAAGGAGACATTTTGACATTGTCCGTCGACGATCCTCTGCCGGATAAAATTTTTAATTTCGGAAAATGGGTTATGCCCATCGATGATAAAACCGTTAAAACCGGTTCCACCTTTTATTGGAATGATCTTGATCCGACACCGACGGCGGAAGGCAAAAATGAAATACTCAATGCTTTAAAAAACATGGCCAAATTTTCCATTAAAGTGATCAATCATCAAACAGGCATACGCCCCGTTATCTTAGACTTAGTCCCGGTTTTAGGTCTTCATCCGGAGTATAATGCCATTGGAATTTTCAATGGATTAGGCGCCAAAGGTGTCCTTTATGCTCCTTGGCTGGCCCGTCACTTGGCCGATCATTTGGTTGATGAATCTCCTCTCGATCGTAATATAAATATAAACAGATTTAGCGTTTAATAAGAAATATTTATATTGTATACTCATAATGTTTGAGTAGAAACCTTCTTTTAAATGAACAGGGACGGAAATTTGGATGGCTACCAGTATAGGAATTGGGTTTAGTCAAAATAGTGATGTATTGCTTGCTGCCCGCGACGCGGCTTTTGAGGCAAAAACAAAATTACAGCAGGATGAAATCCACCTTGCCATCGTCTTTAATAGCATCCATTACGATCCAACAATAACTCTGCCGATTATTAATCAGGTGTTAAGAAGTCAGAGATTGGTTGGCTCCTCTACGGCTGGTCTAATTCTTTCTGAGTCCGTTGAAACACGAGGTATTGCTGTTCTCACCATTACATCCGATGATATGAATTTCGGTATTGCCAGTTCTGAAGACTATCCTTTAGTTGATCCTTTTAATATCGGCGCTTTAGTCGCCAATGCGGCCATTAACGATATGGGCCAAAGCATGCGACAAGTCTTCTTATTTTTTATGGATAGTCAGCTGCGTGTTACGTCGGAATTGTTAAAAGGCATGCAAAGCGTTTTTGGTAATATTTTTCCGATCATCGGTGCCGGAAGTTCGGATAACTTTCATTTTGAAAAAACATATCAGCTGTTCCAGGAAACAATGTATCCGCGTTCGGTGACAGGTGTTCTTATGGGAGGCCAAATCAGCGTCGGAGCGGCCTGCCGTCATGGCTGGCGTCCTTTGGGAAAACCGCGTTTTATCGACGAGGTGGAAGACAATGTGATTAAAACCATCGATGGAAAAAAAGCGTCGGCGCTGTATGATGAATATTTCGGATCCTACGCCGAGGATTTACGTTCACATAAACTCGGACGAATGGCTATTTTATATCCCTTAGGCATTTATATTGAAGGAAATGCGGAGTATCTTTTACGGAACACCGTCGAGATTCACCCCGATGGTAGTATTGTTTGTCAAGGCGATATTCCCGTCGGATCTCAAATCCACATTATGATCGGCAATAAGGATTCCTGCAAAACCGCCGCTTATGATGCCGCGGTCGAGGCGGAAAAAAATTTATTGGGAAAAATACCCAAATTAATTATCGTGATTGAATGCCTTTCTCGCCTTAAACTGTTAGGCCGGTCGGCGTTCGACGAAATAAAAAAGGTTAAAGAAGTGTTCGGACATCATGTGCCGTTAATCGGAATGTATTCCAATGGCGAAGTTTGTCCGTATAAAACAAATGAACGGTTTAAACACCCTCAACATCAAAATGAAAGTATCGTTGTATTGGCCATAAGCTGATGATTGAACTACCACAGAACATAACTTTGGGTTTGATTGCCGCTTTTTTTATTACCTCGGCAATCAGTTTTTTCCTGATCCATTCCAAGAATAGACAAATCGGCCAATATGAATTTGCCTTGGCTAAACTTAAACAGTCATTTAATGATTTGGATAATCAGGCTAAATTGATTATTAAAACCGATTTGGAATTAAACAAAGCCCAGGAAGAATCGGATAAACGTCTTAACGGCCTTGAAGCGCTGCAAAAAATTTCTCGTCTCATTAGCACAACTTTAGATGAAGGCGAAATATTCCATCGTTTGTACCAGGCCTTCACGACCAATTTGGACTATGAGCGGGCACTCATTCTGGAATTCGATTCCAAAAAGAAACTGTATAGCCGGGTTGTGTTGGGATTTTCTGAAGAAAGCATAAAATATATCATTACCCATCTGGAAAATGACAGCAATCTAATAAACGCCTTTAAAGACGGGAATATATTCTCGTCGGTGAATTCTCCGCTCCAAAGAAAAGAATCCATCATTCGGATATTTGATACGTATCATTTTATCATTTCTCCCATCCTAACCCAAAACGGCATTACTGGGATGGTTTTCGTCGGGACTCAAAGTAATATTTCTCCGATTACCGACGGTGATGAAGAACTTATTTCCATTCTTTCCAATCAAATCGGACAGGCCCTGGAAAACGCCCGGCTTTTTGAAGAAGTCTACCGTTCTTCTCAAGTCCTAGAATCCAAGGTACAAGATAGAACCAGAGAATTGCAGGAAGCTTTACGTGAAGTTCAGGATATAAGCCGTACAAAGTCAGACTTTATATCGGCTGTTTCCCATGAACTGCGTACACCTTTGACATCCATCAAAGGTTATGCGTCTATTCTGATGGATGGAAAGTTGGGTGATATTCCAATTGAAGTTAAACAACGCTTAGGAAAAATTAATACCCATTCGGATAATCTCGTCGGATTAATCAATAATTTACTGGACATTTCGCGCATCGAATCCGGCCGTGTCGAAATGAATTTTGGAAAATGTGACTTAAGAAATCTTATCGAAAACGTCCGCGATCTCTTAACTCCTCAAATGAAAGACAAAGAAATCAATTTTGAGACCGACATTGCGGCTAATGTCCCGACGCTGCAATTAGACAGCAGTCAAGTTGAACGCGTATTTATCAATTTAGTCGGCAATGCCATTAAATTTACTCCGATCAAAGGTAATATCACCGTCAAGGCTGACTTAAACGATGACATTGTCCATATTCAGGTCACCGATAATGGTATTGGTATTCCTGAAGAAGATATACGCCGGCTATTCGAACAGTTTTTCCGTGTCGATAATGAAATTAATCAGAATGTTAAAGGAACCGGCCTTGGCCTCGCTTTAGCCAAAAAGATCGTCGAGGCGCACGGCGGATCGATGTGGGTAACCAGCGTCGTTAAACAAGGAACAACTTTTCATTTTAAATTGCCGGTTTTATCTGAAGAAGATATTGCTAAGAAAAAAGAAATACAAAAAGGAAGCAGCCATGGGTAAACCAAAAATACTTACCGTCGATGATGACCCAGATATTTTAGATGTTCTTGAATTAACATTGTCCGACCTTTATGAAGTTGCACAGGCCGGAAACGGACAGGAAGGATTAAAAAAAGTTAAACAGTTCATGCCGGATTTAATCATTTGCGATTATATGATGCCGATGATGAATGGCCGTGAATTCTGTAAATCCTTGAAAAAAGATATCCTTCTGAGGCACGTTCCCGTGATTATGCTGACGGGTAAAGGCGAAACACAAGACCGCATCGGAGGCATTGAGGCCGGTGTTGACGATTATATGATCAAACCTTTTGCTCCCGACGAGCTTTTGGCCAGAATCAAAATGATTTTGCGAAGAACCATCAGCAGTTTAGACGCCAATCCGTTAACCCATTTACCCGGAAACACGTCGATTATGGAAGAAATTCAATTATCGATCAGCAGCGGTAAAGAATTTGCGGTGGGTTACGCTGATCTCGATAAATTCAAGGTCTATAATGATAGTTACGGGTTTGAAAAAGGCGATGAAGTGATACGCTCTGTGGCGCGCGTGCTTTTAAAATGTGTCCGCGAAAAAGCCGGCGACAATGCCTTTGTTGGGCATATCGGTGGAGACGATTTTGTTTTCATAACCGCCGATAATATTATGGATGAAACATGTCAGGCAATCATCAAAGACTTTGATAGTTTAGTCCCTAATTTTTATAATGAGGAAGACCGCCAGCGCGGCTATATTTCCGGAAAAGATCGACAGGGAAACCAACAGAATTTCGGTTTACTTTCTGTATCCATAGGTATTGTCTCCAACGTCAATCAAAAAATTACTCATGTGGCGCAGATCGGAGAAATTGGAGCAGAATTAAAAAAGTATGCTAAGGCAACCGACGGAAGTATTTACGTGCGGGACAAAAGAAAAGCCTGAGGTATTAAGGATCACATCCGGGATAGCAGTCAGCACAGCAGCGCGCGCCATTATCTTTTATTTCAAATTGGTCGCAAGCGCCATCCCCACAACGCGACCCATTTCCAACAATTCCTGAAGCCGCTTTATTATAATACGTATTCGCTGCATTCGTTATCCTCGGCATATACTTAGGGAAGGCAATCATAACGCTGGCCACGATGACGGCTAAAACTAACATATATTCGATTGCGGTTTGGGCTTTTTTCTGTGGTTTTTTCATATGAGGCGCCTTTGTACAACTATATCATGTTTGGCCAATACTCTTCAAATATTTTACGACGTCTTTGGGTTTTTCCGAACCAAAAAAATAGCTGGCATTAGCCAAAACATTGGCTCCGGCTTTAACCGCTTCCGGAGCGGTAAGTTCATTAATCCCTCCATCAATAGCAATATCACCTTGAAAAATCTTTCGTAATTCAATAATCTTAGACAGAACGGAAGGAATAAATTTTTGTTTAGCAAATCCCGGATTGACCGACATCATTAAAACACCGTCGATATCCTCGGTTAAAGATCCTAAACATAACGGTGTTCCGGGATTGATGGCCATAAAGGCTCTTGCGCCTTTATTCTTTATTTTTAAGACATCTTCACGGGCGCGATTAATATCCATTTGATCCACTTCTTTGGGAAATTGACCATATTCCCGGCAATTTTCTCGTCGGCGCCCATAACATTCCGCGTGAATGGAAATGATATTCGCTCCGCATCGGATAAAATCATCGATGTAGGCGGATGGATTTTCAATCATTAAATGCGCTTCAATAGGAAGTTTGGTTAACGGACGTATAGCTTCGACAATGACTTGTCCTATGCTGATATTAGGAACAAAATGGCCGTCCATCACATCCACGTGAATGCTATCCACACCAGCATCTTCACATTTTTTAATTTCTTCGCCTAATTTGGTAAAATCAGCGCAAAGAATACTGGCCGCAACTTTGATTTCTTTTGACATACGATGATATTAAATGCGCGAGAGTGGACTTGAACCACCATGGCCTTTCGACCACTACCCCCTCAAAGTAGCGCGTCTACCAATTCCGCCACTCGCGCAAAATTTATTTTTTCTTGAGGGCGAGCGCCGCTTCAATAAAAGCCGCAAAAAGAGGATGCGCTCGATCGGGTTTTGACTTGAATTCAGGATGAAACTGGCAGGCCACAAACCATGGATGATCGGTCAACTCGATCACTTCAACCAATCCATGCTGGCTATTCATCCCTGAAAACTGCATCCCTTCTTTGATAAACTGTTCTCTAAAATCATTATTAAATTCATAACGATGACGATGACGTTCCGAAATCAAATCTTTACCATAGGCTTTGTAAGCCAATGATTTCTTATTGATATTGCAAGGATACGCGCCTAAGCGCATCGTCGCGCCTAATTCCTTGACATCCTTTTGTTCTTCTAATAATGAAATGATCGGATACTTCGTTGTCTTATTGAATTCCGTCGAGTTCGCGCCTTTTAAATTACAAACATTCCGCGCGAATTCGATACAAGCGATTTGCATCCCTAAACAAATTCCGAAATATGGAATTTTATTTTCTCGGGCATATTGCACCGCATTAATTTTACCTTCAATACCGCGGTCACCGAAACCTCCGGGAATCAATATTCCTTGAACATTTTCAAGAGCTTTGATTTTTTTATTTTTCTCTAAATCTTCCGAATCGATTTTAATAATGTTAACACGTGTGTCGTGCGCTATTCCAGCGTGAACCAAAGCTTCATAAACTGATTTATAAGCGTCCGGTAAGGCGATATATTTTCCCACGACGGCAATTTTGACTTCATGCGTCGGATTTTTAACTCTTTTTACGACAAAATCGCGCCAGTCTTTTAAATCTTTATCGGTTCGTTTGATATTTAATTTCTTCAAAATTAAATTATCAAGCCCTTCTTTCTTCAACATCAAAGGAACTTCATAAATATGCTTAGCGTCTGCCGCTTCGATAACAGCCTCATAATCAACATTACAAAACAAAGCAATTTTTTCTCTTTGTTCTTTGGTGATTCTTATTTCCGTACGGCAAAGAAGTATATCCGGAGAAATACCGATTTCTCTAAGCCGCCCGACGCTGTGCTGCGTAGGCTTGGTT
>JAGOSC010000090.1 GCA_018062515.1 Candidatus Omnitrophota bacterium | reverse complement strand
CCAACTCTACACTGTTGAACGAGTCATTGATGGAGACACCTTTAAACTAACGACCGGTGAAAACGTCCGTCTTATCGGCATCGACACACCTGAAAGTAAAAAGAACGATAAAGCCAAACGTGACGCCCAACGAACTAACAAAGACGTAGCAACGATCACCGCTATGGGTAAAGAATCCACCCGCTTCGTAAAAGAAAATCTATTATCCAAAGGAACCATAGTCCTCCTAGAATACGATGTACAAAAAAAAGACCGCTACGGCCGTATATTAGCTTATGCCTATTTATACTCCCCTTCAGCTAAGTTCAATTCCAAAACCATGATTACAAAAGATAATAAAACCTATATATTCATTAACGCAGAAATCATTGCCAAAGGTTACGCACAACCCATGACCATTCCACCCAATGTCAAGTACTCAGAACTATTCCAAAAACTCTATCAAGAAGCTCGAACTCATAACCGAGGCCTCTGGAAATCCCCTTAGTCTTACAAACCATTTCACACTCGCTCGCCTTTCTCACTGTCAACAATACTTACCAACTACTTAATCATATCTAATCTAAATACCTAACATCAGAAAACTAAAACTCTCCCTCTCACTTAATTAAAATCCTAAGTCTCCCGATCAATGCGGGGCTTGGCCAAGACCACTGTCCCTCGCCCATATCATGGTAGAGGGAGAGTGGTCTTGGGCAATTAGTATCGCATCGCGATACTAAACCCCATGTAATCGGGAGACTTAGGAGACTCAAAAGTTACAAACCAGTTACACTTCGTTGCGCCATTTGTAACTATTTTGTAATTTTTTACAGCGCTTTTTAACCGGATTTATTGTACTGGAGTGAGGATTTCAGGGGAGTTATTTGAGGGGGAATTGACCAGAGTAGATACTTCGTAGGTTTCCATTTCAGTAGCTTTATAAGATGTTAGAAGTTTTTTAACTGTTTCCATATCGGTTTCATTTAGCCATTCTTCTTCTTTGTCTTTAGGTAAAATAACCGGCATCCGATCATGGATTTTTTCCATTAACTTATTAGGTGCAGTCGTTATTATAGAACAGGAAATCAATTTATCCTGCCATGTCTCCCATATCCCTGCGAAAGCGAATGTTTCATGTGACTTGAGTTTAATACAAAAAGGCTGTTTCTGTTTTTCAGTTCTTTTCCACTCAAAGAAATAATCTGCAAGAATCAAACAGCGTTTCTTCTTTATTGCATTACGGAAGGATGGTTTTTCGAAGATGGTTTCCGCTCGAGCATTGATCATTTTATAACCAATCTTCTCATCCTTTGCCCAGAATGGAACTAACCCCCATTTAGCTTGCGTCAATTCTTGTTGAGATTCATTCAAAATGACAGGTATATTTTGACCGGGGATGATGTTATACCGAGGAACAAGGTCAAAATCAATCTTCTTTAAACGAAATAACTTCTTTATTCCTTCTTTATCTTTATTTGTGTATCCGTATCGTCCACACATATCAAAAAATATTGTGTCGCATGAAGTCATATATGTTATCATCGTGACTTTCGCCTGCTACACCAAACACGTCATTAATATATTTAATTTTATATTTGTTTAATTTATAAGTCGATATATGAAATTTTCCCTTTGTTCGCGAAGCTTTTTTTATATCCGACAACTTAAGTAATTCATTATTCTCTCTGAGGAATCCATAACCTAAAATGCAAACAATATCAGCGTCTTTAATTAACTTTCCATAATCAGTTTCAGCAGTTTCCTCGCCGATTACTTTAATATTTGGGAGCAAGCTTACTATAGTTTCATAGTATGGTGTATCATCATCGTATTTCAAATGTTTCCCAAATTCAACAAATGTCTTGTGCGCCTTAAGCCTGTTGTCCGGGAGTCCCTTCTCTTCGAGGTCTTTAGTTTCTTTGTCAATCTCCCATTCCATTTTACTGATACTACCATAGATATGGTGAAATCTAATGCAGTTAAGAATTTCATACACTTCCTCTGCATTGCGAATGGAGTAATAATTTTTTATTGCAGTAAATAAAAAGTGTTCAATACAACGGTCATAATTAAAGATAATAAATTCAAGAGTATTATTAGTTAAATCATCCTTTAATTCCTTCACAGTTTTGTGATCCCGGAAAAACCTTGCAAACAACTCTCTCAACCAATTTTCTCTAAATTTAAACAATTCATTTTTGGTTTTCGTCGAGGCTTTTTGTTCATTGCCTAATATTTCCGTCAATATTGTGGCTTTTCCAAATTTTTCTAATATTTCACGGTCAGCTCGGCTTAAGAAATTATCGATCGAAGTTGCTGCAGAATAATATAGTTTGTCGGCATAATTATTAATCGCCAAATCATAAGATGCTTCACCAAGCGATAAATTAAAAAGTCTACAAATTGTTCCAAGCAAGCCCCTCATATCGTCATTTGGACTTTTCCATTTCATATATATGCTTTCCATAAGGTCAATACCAAGTGGAAAATCAAAATCAATAGACGAACCTGCCCCAACAATAAAAAGTCTCTTTGTTCCCATTTCAATTTATTTCCAATAATTCTTTCCAATTCGTTGTAAAACGTTTAGATTTTCTCGTCTGTTTCATATGCCACGGCTGTCCTAATCCTTCTGAAGCAAGCTGGATTTTACCACAATTTACGGAAGAATTATAGCTGTCGATTGTGTACATTAATTTTTGATATCGTGTGCCTAAATAATATGGATCAATGAAATATTCTTGTGCTTGTCGCTCTGAACTCAAATCAGTTAAGACAACACCCACCCGGTTATATTTATATCCTTTCTTAAAAATTTCTTTCAACAGAAGCCGAGTGTAATGGCTCAACAGCGGTGTATATGCCGACGGTGGTGTTATGTACATTCCAAGCGAATTGTTGTAATAATCCCCTTTAAATCGGTTAGTTTCAATAATCACATGCAAGTATCCCGCTAATAAATTCTGCCTACGTAATTTCACGCACGCACGAGCAACATACGCAGACGCGGCTTCTTCCAGCTGATTTAAATCTTCAACTAAATAACCAAACATCCTTGAGCAAGAAACCGCCTTTTTATCTGGAATAACTTCTTCCATTGAAAGGCAGGAAATCCCCCTCAATTCCCAAACGGTTCTTAACCCAGTAACCGTCATTTTTTTTCTCACTTGTCCATCGGGCATATTTTTTAAGTCAAACGTAGTATAAACACTTTGATTATTAAGCCATTTCTGACGTTGTCGACCAATGCCCCAAATTTTTTCTACTGGAATTTTTTTTAGATAATCATCAGTGTTATCGAGAAGACAAAACACGCCCGTTTTAAATACACGCTTAGATAAATAATTGGCTATCTTTGCTAATGTCTTTGTTTTTCCAATCCCCACAGAAACAGGCAGTCCTACCCGACGATAAACAGTCTCTTTAATTTTACGCGCATAATCTTCCATGTTAAAGTTAGAAAAACCCCTAAGAAGCAAAAATGCTTCGTCAATAGAATACACTTCCAAGTTTGGTGTAAATTCTCTTAAAACATTCATCACCCTCGATGACATATCACCATAAAGAACATAGTTAGAAGAAAAAGCCCGAACATTGTTCTTTTTAACTAAATCCTGAATTTCAAAAAGCGGAACTCCCATTTCAATACCAATTTCTTTTGCTTCTTCAGAACGAGCGACCACACAACCATCATTATTAGATAAGACTATAACGGGAACATTTTTTAAAGAAGGATTAAAGAGGCGCTCACATGAGGCATAAAAATTATTGCAGTCTACCAGGGCGTAAAGATCGCCTTCACACGCTGTGAATGACATGGACAACCACCCCCCACACTTCGAAATCCATGTTGTTTGTAACTTCAATCGGTGAATAGTTTGGATTTTCCGGTACAAGAGATATACTTCCATTATATTTTTTTATTCGCTTAACAGTAAACTCACCGTTTAAGATAGCCACGACAATTTTGTTATTGATCGCTTCAAGGGAACGATCAACAATTAGTACGCTGCCGTTCTGAATACCTGCATTAATCATAGAATCACCCTTTACACGCACGAAAAATGTCGATTCTGGATGATTAATAAGATACTCATTTAAGTCTAAAGATTTTTCAATGTAATCATCGGCTGGGGACGGGAAGCCGGCGGGCACCTGGGAAAGATAAAGCGGGAACTTTTGCTCAACTTTCTTAGTATATCTGTAAATGTTTAGGTTCATGCATCATATATACCACACATATGTATGTATGTAAATAATTTAAATTGATCGGACTTTTGGGATATTACGCATTTTCATGTCAGCATTAAATTATAAACTTACCGGCATTTTACTAGTCGAACAATACTCAAGAACCAACTGTATCTGCAGTCCCAACGTCATCAAATATCACAGTACTTCCGACTTGGCCATAGGGAAAAACAGCCACCCACGCCACTGTGCTCCGTATTGACTTAGTACATCCATTTAAAAATCTCTAAAGTTTAAAAGTCCTCAGTCTTAACGAATTCCCAACAACATTTACTGAACTGAACGCCATCGCTGCGCCAGCGATAATCGGGCTCAATAATATTCCGAAAAATGGATACAGAATTCCCGCCGCTAGAGGAACACCTAAAATATTATAAATAAAAGCAAAAAATAAATTTTGCCGGATATTCTTCATGACGGCTCGACTTAAACGCAAGGCTTTCACAATACCGTTTAGATCACCTTTAACTAAGGTTATTCCGGCGCTTTCAATTGCAACGTCCGTGCCCGTTCCCATCGCAACACCGACTTCCGCTTGGGCTAAAGCCGGTGCGTCGTTAATCCCGTCGCCAGCCATCAAAACTTTAGCCCCTTCACTTTTTAATTTCTTAATAATTTCCTGCTTATCCTGAGGTTTTAATTCTGCATAAAATTCATCAATTTTTAATTCTTTTGCAATAGCTTGCGCGGTTGATTTATTATCTCCCGTCAGCATAATGACTTTTAGTCCCATATCATGCAAGCCTTGAATGGCTGCTGGAGTTGTTTCTTTGATTGGATCGGAAATCGCCAAAATGCCGGCAATTTTATTTTCTACAGCAACCCAAACCACCGTCTGAGCTTTGTTCTGAAGCTCTTGGGCTTTTTGTTTTACGTCATCCGCAAGTACGACACCGGACTCTTTAAGAAAATTTTCTTTTCCTAACAGCACAAACTTACCATTCACTTTCCCCTTAATCCCAGCACCTGTGACCGACTCAAAACCTTCAACGGACGCAAGCGAATACTTTTTATCTTTGGCATAATCGACGACGGCACGCGCCAACGGATGCTCACTACTTTGCTCAAGCGATGCCGCTAATTCGATCAATAATTTTTCATCTATTCCCTGTGATGGAATAACTGTTGTTACTTTTGGCTTTCCCAAAGTTAATGTCCCCGTCTTATCTGTAAGAACATGAGTTATCTTTTCTGCTTTCTCCATAGCTTCAGCATTTTTAATCAATATTCCCGATTGAGCTCCCCTTCCAACTCCAACCATAATTGACATCGGCGTTGCTAACCCTAATGCGCACGGACAGGCAATAATTAAAACAGCAATCGCATTAACAATGGCATACGCTAATCTCGGCTCCGGCCCCCAATTCGCCCAAATGATAAATGTGATGACGGAAACCAAGACCACAATCGGAACAAAATACCCGGAGATCTTATCCGCCAATTTTTGAATGGGCGCGCGACTGCGTTGGGCATCGGCGACCATATGCACAATCTGCGATAATAATGTCTCTGAACCAATCTTTTCCGTCTTCATCACAAATGAACCTGTTTGATTGACCGTCGCTCCAATGACCCGGTCACCGACATTTTTTTCAATAGGAATTGGCTCGCCGGAGATCATGGATTCATCGACAACGCTTTTGCCTTCCGTAATTATGCCATCAAGCGGAATTTTTTCTCCCGGTCGGACACGTAACATATCTTCTTTTTGAATAGAATCAATCGGAACATCTTCTTCAACGCCATTACGAATACGATGCGCATTCTTTGCCGCTAATCCTAAAAGTGCTTTGATCGCCTGACCTGTTTGGCTGCGAGCCTTAGCTTCCAACAATTGTCCCAAAATAATCAAGACAGTAATAACGGCCGCAGCTTCGAAATAAAGATCAGTTTTTCCCATTTTTTTCAATGATTCCGGGAAAATCTGAGGAAATAACGTTGCTATCGTGCTGTAACCATACGCCGCTCCGACACCGAGAGCAATCAACGTAAACATATTAAGGCTTTTATTAATTAAAGATTTCAAGCCTTTAACAAAAAACATTCCGCCCGCCCATAAAACGACTGGCGTTGCTAAAATAAATTGTATAAATGGAATAAAACGGTGAGGGATAAATGATTGAATATTAATGGCTGGGATCATTTCGCCCAGGACTAATAAGACAAGAGGAACGGTAAGTCCAAGCCCTATCCAAAACTTCCGTGATAGGGAATGAATTTCATTTTGATCTTCACTGTCTTCACCCGTCGGACTAAGCGGTTCCAAATGCATGCCGCATTTCGGACAATCTCCGGGATGATCCTGCCGTATCTCTGGATGCATGGGACAGGTATAGATCGTTTTTCCATCCGTTTTTGTTTTCACTGGTTCAATTTTTTTTGATTTCTTATCAAGAAAAGTTTTCTTGCAGTATTCACTACAAAAATAAAAAGATTGGCCACCAAATTCTAATTTAATGGCCTTCTCTTCCTGAACTTCCATTTTGCAAATTGGATCAATAGCCATGAACTCCCCCTATTTATTTTCCGGATGATGGCTTTCATGTTCAGCTTTTTCTTCTGCCGTTGATTCCTTAGACTCTTCCGTTTTTAATTCATCTGATGACATCATTTTTCTCATCATAGGACACATACCTTTCATGTTCTCCATCATCTTCTGCATACCTTCCATATCCATCTTCAATTCAACTTCTTTGACGACATTCAGATCTTTGTCGTATTTAGTAAT
>JAGOSC010000089.1 GCA_018062515.1 Candidatus Omnitrophota bacterium | reverse complement strand
GTTCGTTTCTTTGTTGGGTTTTTTCTTCTTTCGAAATCATTATTGTGTTTATTTCTTTTATGTTCGTAAATGGGATAGCGGTCGTATGTGTATTACAAATTATCAAATCTTGGAAACAAAATAAGGCGTTCTCAGTAGGACTTATTACAAGTTTTGGACTAACTATCTGTTTTATAATTTATATTCTTGTTCAAATGATGAGTATGCCAATTCATTGAGAAGTAACTTGATAGATTCGAAAAAGGAGAACGGTGATGAACGCTGTAGAAGTTTCACAGTTAAGGGTTGATTATGATGAAGTTAACGCATTGTTTGGTTTTCAATATTTAAAATCTTTCTCAAAATCTTAAAGATGGTGACTCGTGCAATGTATCTTTCATTTTATATAACAAAATATTTAAGAGAACTGCTTAGGCCATGGAAACTGATAACTTTTGGTTTAGCGTTAACCTATTATATTTGGGGTGCATTTCATTATCAATTACCTACGTGGGATGTGCCGATATCAATAATCATGAGTTCAATGACCTATATATTTGCCCCGTGGGTCGTTAAATCGCTTATATATATTTGTACAGAACGACCACATTACAGTTTTGGTAAAATCATTGTTTGTGTCATGGTGACATATGCTGCTGCGTCGGGCTCTTATGAAGTTTATCATATGACGATAGGAATGGGTTATCATCCGCCCACCTATTGGATTAATCTTTACTATTCAACTTTGATATTTCTAGCCGCCGGAATATTCTGGAAATTTGAAGGGACCTTCAATGAGCTTTTAATTTTACTTAAACATAGTATAAGAATCCAATATGGGAAACAACCGGTCATGTTTGTTTCTTTTTGGATAATTCTGATTTCATTGTTAGTATTCGCTGTTGGTCACAGTTTAATGCTAAAAGATTTCGGTTAGTTTCGTAAATATTTATTTCGCCTGTCCTATTTGTCAAAAGTTACAAGGGGTGAAAATGGAAAAGAAAGTAAGAAACCATGAAAAAATTGTTAGAACCATATTTGTCATTTTATTAATGATAATAGCCTATGTCCTGGTGGATACGCCATATTTAAAAAGAGCTGTGAAAATCAAATGCAGGGAAAAGGCGCGAGAAGATCCTAATTTCCCAATTCAACAATGCGAGCAAATTACAACGTCTGACATAATATTTGATGGTTGGAAGTATAAAAAATTATATGGCATTTCTGATGAGGATTATCAGCCGTAACAGTGAGACCTTTAATTAGAATGAAGGGAGATAAGAGTGAAATCTAAAAGTAAAAGTATACTCATCACATCCATCGTCATCATCGTTTTCTTTATTACACTTGTGATGCTCAAGTATTTTATCGTGGAGCTGATTAAGATCAATTATCCGAGCGGAAGAATCGAAAAACGCGTTGTTTCAAAACTTGATTACAAATTTATAAAACCCAAAGTTGGAGAACAGGTTGTCTTTACTTTACCCGATGATCGGCATAGAACCCTTGTTGGTTTCATCACGGATTTTGGTGACAAACGTATCGATTCCTCCGATCAGCAGCCGCTTGAAAAAGATTTGGTGATTGTTAAAAAGGGCGAGAAAGAGTACACAGTTCCATTAAAAGACATACAAGGAAGGGTTTTGTCTTCATCCTGGAGTATGCCGATTGGCATAATTATCCTGATGGTTTTGTTTGGAATTATTTTTATGGCCCGATTTTTGGTTAATAGAAAGAAGGAAGTAATTCCAGAAGTTTTGCAGCCGGTTCAAACGCTTACCTCGTCGGTTCCTTTCAAAGAAAATCCATTCCAAAAGAAAACAACGGCAGACTTTGTGGAAAATAAAATTCCGTCTGCAGGTAAGAAAATATTTTTTGGGTTCTTATGGCTCGTGGTTATTTGCATTTACTGTGTTGCAGCTGGTAACGCAATCAATTCGTTTATTGACTTGTATAAAACACCGGTACATTTTGCTACGGCTGATTTTGCTTTTATGCAAGGATACGTATATTCAAGGTATGTCCCTATGATTTTACTACTAGCGTTAATTTATTCGGTTATTGCTAGTGTTGTTGGAATGCTCCCTGGAACCGGTTTGAAGAAGTTAGGCCGCAAAGTGCCCCGTTGGGCAATAAGCAGTTTCATTCTTGGGTTATTGTTTTTTCTGTTGCCTAGTTTTATTACTATGATATTTGGAATTTTAGCCATCCTGTTTGGAATAATAGGACTAAGAAAAATCGCCAAATATTCTGATAGGTTTACAGGGAAAGAATGGGCCGTTCAAGGAATTATTTTAGGTTTTATTGCTTTAATTCTTCCGATCGTTCTTACTGTTTTATATCACCAAGGACATTTTATTTCTCGTGATGAGGCTACTGTACAGCATCAAATACGATTGGAAAAATTTTTTAGGTCACATTCGCCATACCAAAACGAAGGCATCTCTATCGACACACATCAGTCGAACCATCAGAGTGAGGAGCAAATCATTGATGAAATAATCGAATTAAGTGGAATGAAAGTATGGCTGAGTGATCTCTCATCCAAAAAGGAAAAAATGTTTTCGCTGTCTGGAGTGATTACAAAAGCGGATGTAGATAAAGTGGATATAGTTCGCAAAATTGCGAATGAAATTTATAATTCGGAAACGCTAAATGAAAATTTTTATGAATCTTTAAGAAAATATTATGATCAAAATAAATTTGAGAATTATGTGAATTTCGCTAAGACGCCTTTAGGAGAAAAAATAAGAAATGAGGAAAATATTCTTAATAAGGTTAATGAAGAGAAATTTAAAATGGAATCAGAAGTTTTCTTCCAAGAGAGGCATTCAGGCGATCGGTTAACGCTTGTACTGAGCGCTTTGCGAGTATTAAAGAAAGTAAGGTTGGAATCAGCTTCAAGTGGATATTTTCGCGCTCCACATCTTAAGTTTCAGGAGCCTTCCTTACCGGTTACGACAATAAAGGAAGAAATGACTGTCTTGATAAATGAATATGGTTATCCTACTCAACGCGGAACTGAGAGCTTGTTTCCGATTCAGGCGTTTTTATATCGTAATTTTTCTGATGAGGAATTAGCAGATTACATTTACCATATGCTTGATCCGGATATTGACTATGTACAGGAGGCTATTTATCAATCATTTATTGAGGCCATAGCTAAGATAAGAAAAAGTTTTCTTGATCAGGTTGAATTTTCTATTAAGGAAGTCAAAGGAACTCAAGGTGATAACGTTTATGGGGCATTGTCGTCAGAGGAAGAATTAGGTTACAAACGTGATCAGGCGGAAATGTTATTTAAGAAAGGGATGGAGTATCGAGAAACAGGTGATCTTAAGCGTATGCAGAAAAGTTTTCAAAAAGCGATTATATTGATGGAAGAATTGTTGTATTTAGATCCCGACGATGCAAAGCTTAGTGTTATGCTGGCCGGTACCTATCAGGCATTAGATTATCGAACTGGACGCGCGGCTGTTTTATTGAAAGTAAGGCCATAGGCGTGAAGTAAGATCAATGGATTTATATGTTCCCAGAGGAAATATGATGAATTTTAAAAATTATAATAATTTAGGCTACGAATGTTTTGAAAAAGGTGATTACAAAGGTGCCATTGAGAATTTTTTGAAAGCTGTGAAGCTTGAACCGGATAATCCATACTCATATTTTGGTCTTGGTGTTGTTCATTGGGAACAAGGCAATTTTGATAAGGCTATCGAGCAATTTCTTAAAGTTGAACAGCTTGACCCACGTTATCCTGAACTTTATGTGGTTTTAGGACGATGTTATCAAGGTAAAAAAGACTATGGTACCGCCATAGCAAGTTATTTGAAGGCGATGGTGATTAACGTAAATGATGGCGATGCCTACTACAATTTAGGTAATGCTTATGATGAAAGTGGCAATTCCGTCGAAGCCGTGGAGTGCTATAAACAAGCTATTCAGATTAACTCTAAAGATGCTGATTCTTACTATAATTTAGGATACGTCCTTGAGAGAAATAAAGACATTAATGCCGCGATTGAATGTTATGAAAAAGTGATTGAACTCAAACCAGATTCAGCCGATGCCATTTGTCGATTAGGGCTTGTTTACGTAGAAGAAAACGATAAAGAACAAGCTTTAAAACAAGAATTAAGATTACAGGAATTAGGTAATATGGATTTAGTTAAAATAATACAGCAAGCCCGGAAAAAACCTTAATTTTCCGCCAAACCTTCTACCGTCTGCCTCAAATCAATTAATTAAATTAATTATTTTTTAATCTTCCTTTAATCTACGATTTGTTAAGTTGGGTTTGTTTCTTATTTGTATTTCTAAACGAATTATATATAAATACAAGGAGGAAAAGCTATGGCCGACAAAATCGAAAAAGAAACGCAAAAAGCAAAATATGTTTGTGAAAGCTGCGGGGCAATATCGAATAGTTCAGGCTATTGTTACCGTTGTAATGAACTGATGATAAAAGAAGTTAATGAGGAATGGAAAAATAGTCTAATATTTTAAGGAGACACCCAAATGACAAAGAAAATAAAATATCTCGACGATGTGTTATCGGAAGAATTAGCTGACCTTTATAACGCGGAAAATCAATTGGTCAAGGCTATTCCGAAAATGGCCGATGCGACTCATTCTATTGAATTAAAATCCATCTTAGAAACACATTTGGTGCAAACAAGAAATCATGTCAGCCGTCTGGAAGAAGTTTTCAATTACTTAGGAGGGAAGCCCGCTAACGTAACGTGTAAAGCCATGAAAGGATTGGTCGAAGAAGGTGAAGAAATTATTAAGAAATCCGAACACTGTGCCGCGCGTGACGCTGCTATTATCGGTGTGGCTCAACGTATTGAACATTACGAAATTGCTGCCTATGGAACGGCGCAAAGCCATGCGTCTTTGCTTGGCTTAAAACAGATTGAAGAATTATTACGGGAAACTCTCGAGGAAGAGAAAGATGTAAATACACGGCTGACGGATTTAGCCGAAGAAGTGATTAATTCTCAAGCCATGCAAGTGGCTTAACGAAAGGATAATAAATGAAAAATACAAAAAATAAACATTCCCAGAATATTAAGCGTAATAAAAATACAAAAGAATATGAAAAGAACAATAATGAAGTAGATGATATATTCCTTACGGATGAAAACAGCTCTGATAAATCCGATGAATGGCTGAAAGAAAATTATTGGCTAAAGAACACGGATTTCGAGGACCTTTATAACGCTCTCCAAGGTCGATCAGCTCTATATGAGAGTGAAAATACTTATAATTAAGGCTTGGGTGGTGGTCTATTAATGCAGAAGTCAGGAGCGGAGGTGGATTGAAAAAAACTTAATCATCATATTTACTCCTGCTTCTTCGAAACCGCTGTCGTGTAAAAATAGGGAGAGAGGATGATTACTCCACAATTCTCGCTGAATTTAATTCTTGGCGCGCTCATTATCGGCATTATCATTCAATGGTTTTTGCCGTTTTTTATTAAAAAGCTTCACGAGCATGTCACCTTTAAAAATTTGCCTGTTCGACTTGATCCACTGATAGGACCGTTGCGCCTTTTAATTCCGGCTTTAGCGGTTTTTTTGATCCTGCCTCTTTTGGATTTAGACATTACACCCCGCCTGCAACATTTTCTTCAGCTTTGTATTTTGGCTTGCTTAGGATGGTTGGTAAAAACGGTTGTGCATATCGTGTGTGCTGTTTTTTTACAACGTTATAAGACAGCGTCCGACAAGCCTTCGTCGAGAAATATTTATACTCAAATCCGCATAATAGAAAACATCATTAATTTTCTTATCGCTGTTTTAACTATTTCATTAATGATTATGACATTTACGGAAGCCAAAGAAGTTGGTGTCAGCGTCTTTGCCTCGGCAGGGGTCATGAGTATTATCATTGGTTTTGCGGCGCAAAAAACATTGGGAAACTTGATCGCCGGTATTCAAATTGCTATTACTCAGCCGATCCGTTTGGAAGATGCGGTGGTCGTAGAAGATGAATGGGGATGGATTGAAGAAATCACGTTGGCTTATGTGATTGTCCGTCTTTGGGACCTGCGCCGTCTTGTATTACCGATTTCTTATTTTATTGATAATCCTTTTGAAAACTGGACGATGACGTCCTCTCAAATTCTAGGATCGATTACTTTATATGTCGATTATAAAACTCCCGTCGACAAAGTCAGAGGAGAATTAACGCGTATATTAGAAAGAAGTTCTTACTGGGATAAAAAAGTGAGCGGCTTGCAGGTCACGGATATCAAAGAACACACCGTCGAGTTACGCGCGCTTATGAGTGCGGCGGATTCTTCCGCGTCGTGGGATTTGCGTTGTGAGGTAAGAGAAAAACTTTTGGAATTTTTGCGGAATAATTACCCCGATTCTTTGCCGTTAACGAGAGTAGAGTTTGCCATGAATAAGGAAGCACAATCTCTTTTGGGTTTATCTAAATAGGAGAACAAAATGCCAAAGTACAGTGAAAAATCACAAGAGACCGTTGAAAAAGCTATGCATAAATACAAAAGAGGAGAATTGAAAAGTGGAGGAAGCGGAAAGACGGTAAAAAACCGACGACAGGCGGTTGCCATCGGACTTTCCGAAGCCCGTCAAAAAGGATATAAAGTCCCTAAAAAGGAAAATTCGAATTAAAATGTTTAGAAAGTGAAAGTGTATTCTTATGATTAGTCGCAGTGAAGTGATGTTTCGAAATATCAAACGATTGTTTAGCCGCAGTGAATGGACGATTCGTTTGTTGGGCTTACCGAGGTTTGAACAGCCACTCGGCGAACCCGGTTTGGTTATGATCCAAATCGATGGCCTGGCTTTAACTCAATTTAATCGGGCCAACACAAAGAGACATTTACCTTTTCTAAGTCATTTATTACGTAATGAGCATTATGTTCTACATTCTCTTTATTCCGGATTACCCTCAAATACACCGTCGGTACAGGGAGAATTATTTTACGGCGTAAAAGGGTGTGTTCCCGCCTTTAATTTTATGGACAGAAAACTGGCTCAATCGGTCAAGATGTTCGACGCGCAATATGT
>JAGOSC010000088.1 GCA_018062515.1 Candidatus Omnitrophota bacterium | reverse complement strand
TTGTCTTTACCTATAATGGTCAGTTTGTTCGTACTCAAGGATTTGGTCCTTTTCTCCCGCACAATCAAAATATAGATTTTATTGCCATTTCGCCGCTAAATGAGGCTCCACTCAGCGGATATGTTAAGGAATGGATCGGCGGTCAGCTATATCCGAAACCAGGTGTGAATGTCGCTGTCATAAAAAATGGGCTGGTAATTGAAACAGTCACCACGGATGATCAAGGTTTTTATTTGACATCACCTCTGGAGGGAATGGCGGATCATTATTTACTTCCGAACTTACAGCATTATATATTTTCCATTAACGGGGTCGGTGTTCCACCCGGTGGGTATGGGCCGATTAAACCATCCCAAATTCAAGGTCAACTTACAAATTTCGAAACCCTGCAAAATGAATACCAGGTTAGAGGACACGTGGAAGAAGTCGTGAATGGCGTGCGTGTGCCCAAGCCGGGCGTGAACATTTCGGTCATAAAAAATGGCCAGGTCATTGAAACTGTAACCACCAATGCTCAGGGTCTTTATTTAACATCTTATCTGGAAGCGTTGGCGGATCATTATCTGATACCTGATAGTTTACCGCATTACATCTTTACCTATTATGGGCAACCTATTGCTCCCGAGGGAATCGGCCCAATACAGCCAGCTTATGTTTCAACATCCTATTTGGATATTGACGCCGTTCAAACAGAATTTCAAATGAACGGATTTATTAAAGAAAGGATCGGCAGCACGCTGGTCCCCAAGCCGGGCGTCAGAGTCGGTATTATAAAATACGGACTAGTCATTGAAACTTTGATTACGGATGCTGACGGCAAATACACATCATCTTATCTGGAAGGATCGGCGAATTATTATATTCGCCCAAGCTTATTACGTTATGTTTTTACAGCAAACGGGCTATCAGTTCCACCTTATGGTTATGGACCAATATGGCTGTCAAACAACGTGCATGGTCAAGATTTTGAAGCGATTCGGTTTAAGCCGGGAGTTATTGGGCCTGAATAAAAATGGCTATTTTTAAAATACAAAAGCATTTCCTCGACAAAAGAGAGCGCTTTTTACGTATTATTTGACTTGTAAACCGTTTTGGCCTTTTTTTAACTTCATTTACTTCTCTAGAAAACTAAAAACTCCGTCAACAACGGAGTTTTTTATTTTTTTGACTTTAACGTTTTTATTGAGTCTTAAAAAATTATGAACACTTTTGGGACACCCCAATCGAAGATGTTTATTAAAAGTTAGCTGGGAAGAAGTGGTTTTAAATTTTAATTTTCTTTATTTTACGTGAGCAATTGGATATACTAAACGCATTATTCCAACAAAACTCGTAAGATTAATATGATTCAAATCCATAAACTCATTTCAAAACACCGTGAAATCGAAGAAGTCCTCGAGAAATCCTTCAAGGAGCTGGCTGATATTAAGTTTGCCTTAGATGAATCAGCCATTGTCGCCATCACTGACAAAACCGGTAAAATCACTTTTGTTAATGAAAAGTTTTGTAAAATTTCTAAATACTCCCCCGAAGAACTTATCGGTCAAGATCACCGCATTATCAACTCAGGATATCATCCTAAAGAATTCATAAGAGATCTGTGGAGGACTATTGCCCAGGGAAAAGTTTGGCGCGGAGAAATAAAAAATCGAGCTAAAGGTGGTTCTTATTATTGGGTCGACACAACCATTGTTCCGTTCTTAAATGCTGCTGGTAAACCCCATCAATATGTGGCCATACGTTATGAGATTACAGAAAGAAAACAATTGGAAGAAGAACTAAAGATTCTTCCCCAAAAAATCATTGCTGCCCAGGAAACGGCGCAAAAAATCATCGCGCAGGAAATCCATGATGATTTTGGCCAATTGTTGATTGCTTTGAAAATATATCTTGTCAATAACACGATGGATTTAGTGGACAAATTCCCTGAAATCAAACAGTTAAATGATGGCCTTAAAATTAAGATAAATGAAATTATCGAAAAAGCGAGAAGCCTATCACATACTCTTGCCCCGCCGGATTTAAAATATACAGGATTAACCGGGGCTGTTAAACAATTAGTCGACGACATGGGTTTAGAAAAAGGGTTATCCGTTAAATTCCTGCATAGAAATATAAAAAATATCGAATTTGAAAATAAAGACGTTATTCTTTATAGAATTGTGCAGGAGGCCATGTCGAATATCATCAAGCACGCCAGCGCCAAAACCATTGAAATTTCCCTATTGTATAAACAAGGGAAAATATATTTAGACATTAAAGATGATGGAAAAGGATTTGATATGAAACATCATGTTAGGTCAAATAAGAGTTTAGGGCTTTCCGTCATGAGAGAACGAGCGAAACTAGCAGGCGGCATTTTACAAATGAAATCTGCCCCGGGATGGGGGACGCATATCCATTTGAGTGTGCCTGTAAAGGAGACGCGGAATGCCCAAAAGTAAAATCATTCTCGCGGACGATCATAGCTTTGTGCGTGTCGGTTTAAAAGAGCTCATTAATAGAGACCCCGATCTTACCGTCGTCGCGGAAGCAAAAAACGGACAAGAACTTTTGGATATTTTGGATCACAAAAAATGCGATGTGATCGTCATGGATATTTCCATGCCGGGGTTAGACGGCATAGCGACGATTAAAGAACTTGATCTAAAATTCAAAGGAATTAAAGTTCTTATTCTTTCCATGCTTAAAGATTATCCGCATTTCAAAGAAGTCATGGCTCATGGAGCGGCGGGTTATATGGTTAAAGACGATGCGGCGGATCTGCTCGTGTCAGCTATTAAAACTATCTTAAGAGGAAAAAAATATATTTCTCCGTCGGTGACTACGATGCTTGCCGACCGGGAACTGCGGTCTCTTGATGAAGCCGTTCCGTCGCTGGAAATTCTCACCAAACGCGAAAAACAGATTCTGGCCATGATTGCCAAAAGCATGCCCAATAAAAATATTGCCGCCAAACTCAAAATCAGCATTCGCACCGTCGAGCATCACCGCGCCAATCTCACCGACAAATTAGGGTTTAAAGACTCCGCTTCTCTCGTTAAATATGCTATGGCCAAAGGTCTGGCGTAAGGGCCTATGGCTGAAATAAATAAAAATCCTAAATTTTCCAAAGAACTCATCATTGCTTATCTTGCTATCTTCTGCATTTTTTTGCATTTGTTTTTCCGTTATTTATTTTCGTTTACCGAACATACCGCAAATCTTCCTCTGTATATTGCTGTGATCCTCGGTGGAATTCCGCTAGTCTGGGACCTTGTGAAAAAAGCAATTCATAGGGAATTTGGATCAGACCTTTTGGCTGGAATTTCTATTGTCACCGCCATTTTATTGGGGGAATATTTAGCAGCCACTTTAGTTGTGCTTATGCTTTCCGGCGGGGGAGCATTGGAACTTTTTGCGATACGGCGCGCATCTTCCGTTTTAGAGGCTTTGGCCAAACGCATGCCCAGTACCGCGCATCAAAAACAAGCGGGCAAACTCATTGATATTTCCATTGATCAAATTAAACCAGGGGATAATTTAGTCATCCTTCCTCATGAAATTTGCCCGGTGGATGGTGTGGTTGTTGAAGGGCATGGACGTATGGATGAATCCTATTTGACGGGTGAACCATTTATTATTTCCAAAGTCCCCGGCTCATTAGTTATTTCTGGTGCTGTCAATGGAGATGTCGCGATCACTATTGAAGCGACGAAACTAGCGGTTGATTCACGTTATGCCAAAATTATGGAGGTCATGCGCGCGTCCGAACAGAAGAGGCCTTTGATCAGAAGAATCGGGGATCAGCTAGGAGCGTTTTATACACCCATCGCCGTCGGCATCGCTATCATCGCATGGATTTTAAGCGGAGAAGTCAAAAGATTTCTGGCTGTTTTGGTCATCGCCACACCATGCCCGCTTCTTATTGCTATACCGGTCGCGATCATCGGCGCCATTTCTTTAAGTGCTCGACGAGGAATCATTATAAAAAACCCGGTTATTTTAGAAAAATTTGATCAATGCCGAACGATGATCGTTGATAAAACAGGAACATTGACTTATGGAAAACCAACTCTGACTCAAGAAAATTATTTTAACGGTTTCACTCAGAAAACAGCGCTTGCTTTTGCGGCCAGTTTGGAACAATATTCCAAACATCCATTGGCTAATGCCATAGTAGAGGCGACCAAAAAAGCCGAATTAAATTTAGTAGAAGTCCGCCAGATTAGCGAACTCCCCGGACAGGGGTTAACCGGAAATATTGGTGAGCATACCATTCGAATTACCAGTCGAAATAAACTCATCAGGGAGGGAAAGACAAAATTAGTGGAACAAATACCGGTTGTTAGCGGACTTGAATGTGTTGTCCTCATTGATGAGAAAGTCGCCGCCCGTTTTACTTTTCATGATGTTCCCCGTCAGGACAGTGTTTCATTTATTTCTCACCTTGGGCCAAAACATAAATTTCAAAAAGTGATGATTGTCTCCGGTGATCGCGAGGAGGAAGTCCGCTATTTGGCGGAACAGGTCGGGATAAAAGAAATTTATGCCGGCAAAACTCCGGAAGAAAAAGTTGCCATTGTTCAGCGGGAAACTAAACTTCAGCCTACCGTTTATGTTGGTGATGGGATTAATGACGCCCCAGCCATGACGGTCGCAACCGTTGGGATCGCTTTGGGCCAAAACAGTGATATCACGACGGAAGCTGCGGGTGCCGTCATTATCGAAAGTTCGCTGGAGAAAGTTGATGAGTTAATGCACATCAGCCACCGTATGCGCACGGTTGCCTTACAAAGCGCGGTTGGCGGAATGATTTTATCTATTATCGGAATGATATTTGCCGCCGCCGGATATTTAACACCAGTGGCCGGCGCCATCGGCCAGGAAATCATCGACGTCTTCGCCATTCTTAATGCGTTAAGAGCCGCCGTTCCTCCAAAACAATTAAGCGACTTATTTCAACGGTAGTTTACCAGGAAATAAAATTTAGTGTCAGAAATTCTAAGCTTAACAATTGATTTGGATTCTATAAAAGCCTTAACCGAGAAAGATCTGGAAAATCAAGCCCGCCAACTTTTGAGCCAGCCGATTAACGATGTAATTATTGAATTAAAAGAAGATTTTCTTCAAAGACAACGACATTTTTCCTCATAAAACCCAACCAATTACTCATTAAGTTTTCTGCATTAAGTCGACTAATACCGACGAGACTATAGGTAGGTCTACCTATTTTTTGAGGTATAAGTCCTCGTATATTTATTTTTCAATATTTGGTAAAAAACATTTGGGGATAAAAAAAATATTCATGTAAAAAGGAGGTAATATGAAAAAGAGTTTTTTATTAATTCTAACAGCATTATTTTTAACAACCTCAATTTTGGGTTGCAATATGTTAAGGGGCGCAGGAAAAGATGTAGAAAACGCTGGGGAGAGTATTCAAAAAACTGTAGATCACAATGATTAACGTTTATTAAATAAAGGAGGATGCCATGTTAAATTGGGCAGTTACATTCTTCATAATAGCCATTGTTGCGGCGGTGTTCGGATTTACGGGCATTGCGGGGTCGGCCATTGAAATCGCTAAGATTTTATTTGTAGTCTTTTTGATTTTAGCGATAGTTTCGTTAATTTTTGGCCGAAAAGTTAATGGATAACAGTCTGGCTATGCGAGTCCTTGGCCTTATGGAGCACAGGTAACAGCACCTGAGGTCAAGATCAATGTTCACTTTCGCGAAAAGGAGAGAAGGTGTTCTTATACAAACTCTCATAGGTTTATTTCTTAATCTCCTCGATCAAAATTCCAACCCTCTGTTCATTAAAGAATCCAAGCCTAAGCTTTAACAGAACATATTCCTCTTTCCGACGGGTGTAGGTAGAACTACCTACTCTTTAACGTGTAAGAGCTCATACATTTATTTTTTATTTTTTGTTATAAATACTTAGGATTTGAAACAAAAGGTAATCAATAAAAGTGGAGAAAAAGATGAAAAGAATAATGATATTGATCTTTAGTATTTGTCTTTGCAGTTCATTACCGGGTTGGGCGGAAGAAAACGTCAAAGAAAATGACGTAGTCAAAACTTATTATAAAGACGGCTCTCTACATGAAGAATTTTCAAATGTAAAAGGACTTCGTGAAGGTGAATATCGAGAGTTCGACCCTAAAGGAATATTGTTAAAAGAAATCGATTATGACCAAGGAGAAATTAAAGAAATCCGCAATTATGACGAGAAGCGTCAAACGATCATAAAGATTATGGAAGAAAAAATAGATGGAAAGGGCCCTGGTCTAGAGAAAGACAATTTTCAAGCTTTGCATACTTGTGTTAGTGAAGTGGTGGGTATTCGTTTTGCGTGTAATCCGAACTGGAAATTAATCCGTCTGGAAAAAATGCTTAAGATTCAAGTGTCATTTGTCCCGAAGGTGGAAATTATTATTGAAGAAGACAATCTTAGACTTAGGTTTATAAGCGATTTTAGCCGCCGTGCCATCGCTAGCCTGGAAAAATTTGAAGACAATTTCGATATTCAGCGTGTCGAACATTGCAGCCGTGAAACAGTCAGCGTCACCGGTTATTTAAAGGGTGATACGGATACGAAGGTTCACGATCTCTTTATGGTCGATCATCATAATCTTCATTCCGTGGAATTCACCGTTAAACCAAAAGATTCTTGGATTGAATATGAAGAATTGTTCCAAAAAGTTATTAATAGTTTGGAATTTACGGCCCATAAAACCGGCGTCAAATTCAATTTAACGCCGACTAATGAAAATTGTGAAGATATAGTGGAATAACTTAAAGGAGAGAAAAAATGACAAAACATCATCATCAAAACAGAGAAGAACAAATCTCTCACCGAATCCATGATATAGAACAATCTAAACAAGATGAGATTCACTATCAAAAGAATGCGCCGTTTAAACCGGAAGATATTCAAAAGAATGAAACCGAAATGACATGGGAGCCCGCACTGATCATTACAGATGAAGACGGAATGCCGATTCGACGGTTAAGAAAATTTTTAGATGAAAACAAAGTACAGTATAGAGT
>JAGOSC010000087.1 GCA_018062515.1 Candidatus Omnitrophota bacterium | reverse complement strand
GTTCAACAGCGCGGTGTTGAATCCGTTACGCTTGATGAATTGTATAGAAAAGCAGATTACATTACGATTCATATTCCAAAGACGACGGAGACAAAAAATTTAATTTCCACCAAAGAAATTTCTATCATGAAAAAAACAGTACGAGTCATCAACTGTGCTCGTGGAGGTATTGTTGATGAAGCTGCTTTAGCTAAAGCTATGGAAGAAGGAAAAATTGCCGGATGCGCCTTAGACGTGTTTGATGAAGAGCCATTACCGTTGGATTCTCCATTACGAAAATTGGATCAATGTATTTTAACGCCGCATTTGGGAGCATCCACGTCGGAAGCGCAGATTAATGTCGCTATTGAAATTGCCGAATGTGTGTGTGACGCGCTTAAAGGACGAGGAATTATTAATGCCGCGAATTTTCCATCCGTCGACGGTGAAAGTTATAAAGCCTTAGAGCCGTATATTAATCTTGCGTCCAGAATGGGTAAATTTTCCGGCCAGTTGATACACGGCCGTATTAGTGAAGTCAAAATTACTTTCAGCGGTATACTCACCCAATATAAAACCGCGCCGGTAACATTGTCTTTCGTTAATGGATTGTTAAAACCGATATTAGGTGAAACTGTGAATTTCATCAATGCCCTGGAAATTGCTAAAGACCGGGCGATCAATGTTCAGGAAATCATTTCGACGAAGGATGAAGAATTTGTTAACTGTATTAGAGTAGAGATATTAACCGACAAAATGCCTTTTTCCTTAATTGGAACGCTTTCGAGTAATCTTAAGCCAAGGATTGTTAAGATTAATCAAGTTTATATGGAAGCTGTTCCTGAAGGAAACTTATTATTTATCAATAACAATGATAAGCCTGGATTGGTTGGCGCCGTCGGAACAATCCTGGCGGAAGACAAAATCAATATTGCGGGAATTACGTTAGGGCGGGAGGCGGCCGGAAAAACCGCGATCAGCGTCGTTAATGTTGATAGTGAAGTCTCTGAAAAAACGATTCAAAGACTGAAAGATACACCCGATATTATTTTTGTTAAATTGCTAAAGGTCTAATGAGTTTACAAGCCAAGCAGGATGAATCTTGGATGGGACGCGTCCACTCGACGTGGGGATTTGGGTTGGCGTTGACATATGGTCTGGAAGATAGTTTTAACGTTAATACCTTGGCTTTAGCATTAATATTTTTTTATTTTTTGATTTATATTGTCCGCACAAAGAAAACTGTTATCCTGTGCGGTTTGTTATGTATGGTCGTTCAGGGCGTAACGATAGCCTTATTGATTCACGGAATGTTTGATATTATTCTTAGTCTTGAAAGTGTATATCTGTTTATAAAAGTTTTTTGTGCCGTGCTGGGAATGATATTCGTGATTGTTGGATGTTTGTATTTTCGGGATTGGTTAACATTGCGTCGAGGAAAAAGTAAATCGGAATTGTGGATCAAGCAGCCGAATTTTCTGATTGAAAATAAAGGGTCACCAAGAATAAAATTTTTTTTTGTTAGCCTTTTATACTGTATTTTTTCTGTTCTTTTCGGCGCCGTTATTGTCTTAATGAGTTCATTCGCTGTTCATGATTATCCAATGACGGTTATACTAATCGATTTTATATCGAAAGAACAGTTTAAAGTTGGTGAACAAGCGGTGCTGTTATACTCGACGGTATATGTGATTTCAACATTTGTTTTATGTGTTATCGCCGCTGTTTATAGTTTTAATGAACACTTTAGAAGGCACATTGAGCAGGCTGTTTCCAAAGTCAATATTTATTTGTCGGCTGTCTTTTTATCATTCGGGATAGGATTGCTGGCCGCCTTTTACAACATGTAATTTTAAATTCAAAAAAAAGGAATAACCATGAATGTTGCTGTCATAGGATCTCAATGGGGAGATGAAGGAAAAGGAAAACTCATTGATATCCTTTCGCAGGATAAAGATATTACCGTCCGATATCAAGGCGGTAACAATGCCGGGCATACCGTCGTTGTCGGCGACAAAGAATATGTATTTCATTTGCTTCCGTCGGCTATTCTTCATAAAGGAAAGGTTTGCGTGATTGGCAATGGAGTTGTCGTTGATCCAAAAGTCTTAATCGAAGAGATTAATGGGTTGCTGAAGAAAGGGATAAAGATTACGCCTCAGAAACTTAAGATTTCAGGGCTTTGTCATGTCATTATGCCTTATCACCGTATTCTCGACGGGCTAAGAGAATCCAAAAGAAAGTTTAAAATCGGGACGACGGGCCGCGGTATCGGTCCTTGTTACGCTGATAAAGTTTCTCGTTGTGGCGTGCGGTTAATCGACTTGTTAAATCCTAAAGTCTTGAAAATGAAATTGCAGGATAATCTTCTCGAGAAGAACGAAATTTTTGAGAAGGTGTATGCCGCGGACAGTTTTTCTTTTGACGCCATGTATAAGGAATATGTGAAATATGGCAAAGAATTAGCTCCGTATATTTGTAATACGGCTTTGTATGTTAATGAACAAATTGATAAGAAAAAAACAGTTTTGTTCGAAGGCGCGCAAGGTACATTTCTCGATATTGATTTCGGTACCTACCCATTTGTCACCTCGTCTAATTCTATTGTCGGCGGAGTTTGTTCCGGAACAGGTGTAGCCCCGACGAGAATCGATAAATCTATCGCCTGTGTTAAAGCGTATACGACGAGAGTCGGCGGCGGGCCTTTTCCGACGGAGTTTTCAAACGATTTGATGGAAATCATTCGAACAAAGGGAAATGAGTTCGGCGCAACGACTGGACGTCCGCGCCGCTGCGGATGGTTCGACAGCATTTTGGTTCGTTATTCCATTATTCTGAATGATATTTCTGAGCTGGCTATCATGAAGCTTGATGTACTGGATGAACTGAAGGAAATAAAGATTTGTACCGGATATAAATGTAAAGGAAAGGTGTATCATGAATTTCCAATGGATATGGACCTATTAGAATCCGTTGTTCCGGTGTATGAAACGGTGGAAGGCTGGCAAACATCTACCTATGGCTTGCAAAAATACAATCAATTACCGAAAAAAGCAAAAAATTACGTGCAACGTCTTGAAAAGATTTTAAAAGTGGGGGTAAAATATATTTCCACTGGCCCAAAAAGACATGAAATTATCGTCCGATAATTCCGTATCTTATTGCAGCAAAGCAATTTTCTTGACTTTGAATTATACTCATGATAATGTGGGGTACAGTAAAAGGAGGAAGGCATGTTTTATTTTATTAACAGAGTGTTTACCCTAATGATTTTAATCGTTTGTGGGATTTCTTTAAGCGGATGTAACGTTGTTTTTCAAAAAGGACGACGGGTTGACGTTGAAAAGATTTCCACTTTGAAAAATGAATTGTCTGACATGGAAAGAGAATTGTCAGAATTAGAGAAAGCTAAGAACGAACTTGAAAGTCGTCTATCCAATGAAATTGGGGACAAGGAAGTTAAAGTCGAAATGAATGATCGCGGTTTGGTCATTACATTTGTGGCTGAAGTTTTATTTGATTCAGGTAAAGCTGAACTTCGTCGAGGTTCGAATGAAAAATTAGAGAAAGTCGCGCAAGTTCTTAACACAACAGTTAGAGATTTAAATGTAGGTATTGAAGGGCATACAGATAATGTGCCTATCAAGGTCTCTGGATGGAAAACCAATTGGGAATTGTCCAGTGCCCGCGCATTGAGTGTTCTTCATATGATGGTGAATGAACTCTCTGTCGAGCCAACACGATTATCCGCAACGGGTTTTGGTGAGTACCGACCAGTCGAGTCGAATGATTCAAAAGAAGGTCGTCAGAAGAATCGACGAGTTGAGATAGTCATTTTGCCCCCAACGACAATTGAAGGAAGAAAATAAATTCCATGAAATTGTTCAGCTTAATCCTTGCGTTTGTCTTAGCCGCAGCTGGAGTAGGTTTATCATACCGTTATTATAAAAGCGCTAATAAAGCGGTTAATGAATTGAAACAAGAACGTTATGATCGTATGGTCGCTGAAGAAAATCTGCAGAATACTAAGCTTCAGGTCAAGGACTTAGAAGGGCAGATAAAAAAAGCTGATCAGAAAGCCATTAACCTTGAAAATAAGGTTGAAAAAATTACGGCGATCAATGAAGACTTAAAACTTCGATTGGATAAGGCAGCTGAAATACATAAACGTTTGGAACAAAAGATTCTTGAGTTTGAACAAATTTCACACCAGTTGTAACTAAACTTAAAGAAGCTTTAACGTTTGAAGCTTAAAGATGGGGGATTATATATCCCCCATTTTATTTATTGAGAAATGAATAACAAAATAGATATACAGAGATTACCGAATCATGTTGCCATCATTATGGACGGAAATGGGCGATGGGCCGAGCAGCAAAATCTTTCCCGGACTCAAGGTCATATTGCTGGTGTTAAACGCGTCGAAGAAATTATTGATTATGCCAGCGAAATCGGCATAAAAGCCGTCACTCTTTATACGTTTTCCTCTGAGAATTGGAACAGGCCGAGCAATGAAGTTTCAACGATTATGAATATTGTTACGGCTGTCCTTAATCGGAAGATAAAGAAGTTAAAAGAAAATAATATGCGCTTCCGGATGATTGGCCGAGAGGCAGGATTGCCGCAGACCGTGCTGGATGCCATTAAAATGGTTGAAAATGAGACGAAGGATAACACGGGTTTAAATATCAATCTTGCGTTTAATTATGGTTCTCGTATAGAAATTGTTGATGCCGTAAAAAAGATTTCAGAGTCTGTTAAGAATGGTTCTTTAAAAGTTGAAGAGATTAGTGAAGATACGATTAATCAGTCGCTGTATACTCGGGAATTACCTGATCCTGATTTATTAATCCGTACATCCGGAGAAAAAAGAATCAGTAATTTTTTATTATGGCAGTTATCGTATGCCGAACTTTATTTTACCGAGAAATTTTGGCCGGATTTTGATGCCGCATCCTTTGATGAAGCATTGATTGATTATCAAAATAGACAAAGACGTTTTGGAAACCTTTTATCTCAAGAAAAAATAAATGAATAAAGACCGCTGGATAAGTTCGACTATTATGATTTCTCTGACCATTGGGGCGGTATTGAATCAATGGATTTTTCTCATCGTGCTGTTAACATTAACTATCGCGGGCTTATATGAATTTTTTTATCTGATTAAGAAAAAAGGGATACCGATTTACAGTTATACGGGAATAGCGATCGGCACAATTATTCCTCTATTAGCATTTTTTCAAATCGAACCGACTCGCAAATGGGACGTATTTTTTATTGTCATCGCTCTTTTGACTATTTTTATTTTACAGTTAAGCCGAAATGATAATCATAATGCCATCGTCGGGATTTCAACGACCCTTTTTGGCGTGTTATATGTGTCTTGGTTTTTCAGTTTTTTAGTAAAGATACGTTACTTAATGCCTGAAGTACCTCTGGCGGGAGTGAAACTTTTAGGATTTTTACTATTAGTCACTAAATGCGGAGATATGGGCGCATTACTGATTGGTAAAAAGTTCGGCAAAAAACTTTTGGTTCCTAAAATCAGTCCGAACAAAACAGTTGAGGGAGCATTAGGCAGTACATTATTCAGTGTATTAGCCGCTGTTTTAGGCTCCTCTCTAATACCTCAAGAGTTAAACTTTTCGATATTACATATAGCCGCCATGGGCGCTGTTTTTGGCGGATTAGGTCAATTGGGTGATATGTCCGAATCCATGCTTAAACGTGATTGTGGCGTTAAAGACTCGGGTAAGATGCTGCCGGCTTTGGGAGGCGCATTGGATGCCATCGATAGCTTATTATTTTCAGCACCAGTATTCTATTTTTATTTAATTGCATTGAATGTCGTCCACTGATTTCAAAAATGTTGTCGTCTTAGGATCGACGGGTTCGATCGGAATCAATACTTTAAAAGTCATTGAGCGCTACCCGAATCGTTTTAAAGTCTTTGGGTTAAGCGCATATAACAATGTAGAGCTCCTTGAAAAACAAATTAAGCTGTTTTCTCCAAAGTATGTAGCGGTCAGCGATGTAGGTTTTAAATATTTTAAGAAACGTCGTTTACCGCGTGTTAAATTTATCAATGTTGATAAAGACTTGGAGGTATTGGTCGCAGAAAAAGCCGTGACGAATATTGTCATCGGAATGCGTGGAAGTGCGGCGTTGGCCCCTTTTTTAAGTGCTGTTCGTCATGGAAAAACGGTTGCTCCCGCTAATAAGGAAGCTCTGGTTATTGCCGGCGATATCATTATGTCGGAAGCTCGCCGTCATAAAGCGGTGATTATTCCCGTCGACAGTGAGCAAAGCGCGATTTTTCAGTGTTTACAGGGACAAAATCGTCAGGAATTAAAAAAGGTGTGGTTAACTGCGTCGGGTGGAACGCTAAGAAAAATTGATTCATCAAAATTTGATCGATTAACTGTTCAAGAAGTTTTGGCGCATCCGCGTTGGAAAATGGGAAAGAAAATCACGGTTGATTCAGCGACTTTGATGAATAAAGGATTTGAAATTATTGAAGCGATGCGTTTGTTCAATTTAAGAGCAGATCAAATAGAAGTGATTATACACCCCGAAGCCGTCATTCATTCCATGGTTGAATTCATAGACGGATCAATTATGGCTCAGCTGGGTGTCACCGATATGCGATTACCTATTCAGTACGCGCTGACGTATCCAGAACGATTAAACGTCGGGCTGAAAAATATGGATTTTTACCAGCTGAAATCTTTAAATTTTGAGAAACCGAATTACAAAAAATTTCCGGCGTTATCTTTAGCCATTCATGTGGCTAAAACGGGAGGCACGTTGCCGAGTGTATTAAATGCTGCCGACGAAGAAGTCGTCGAGGCTTACTTAAATGGAAAAATTAAATTTACAGAAATACCTAAAATTATAGAAAAATTAATCACAAAACATAAAGTCATTTCAAACCCAAAACTTAATCAGATTTTAGAGGCCGATCAATGGGCCAGAGTTGAAACAAGAAAGGTTATCCATAAAAAATGATCGCATTTGAAGGGATTTTAAATGGTATTGGAAGCACGGCCGTTTTTATTGCTGTCCTCAGTATTTTGATTGTTGTTCACGAATGGGGAC
>JAGOSC010000034.1 GCA_018062515.1 Candidatus Omnitrophota bacterium | reverse complement strand
GGCTAGCTGGTGGTGGTGTGAAACGTGTCCTCTGCGTTCCATCAGGTAGTCGATCAATGATGAGGTTATCTTCATATTTGAATTCCCCTCCTGATTGATTGGTGTGCTTATATAAAGATTGATGAAGCAAAGTAACGCTGTCTAAAGACATAGGAATGGCCCGATGATTTTCGTGGATATAAGCCAATGCATCACGATAACCAGCAACTTCTTCTTCTGGACGATTGCGCGGTGCCGATTGTTTTTCGACAATGTCAACTATACGGTCATGCTTAACATCAACCCCTTCAATACGGTTAGAAGATTCCACACTTTCCACTTTTGCCTGCGCGACAAGTTTCTCCAAGACATCTTTTCCTTTTTGTCTTCTTTTATATAAGTCTTCCTTGCCTTTGAATTCAGATATTGCGCTAATCAAACTCAGCAAATCGGGAGGAACTGAAACCTTATTTAGATAGGAATCCGAAAAAGACTTCATTTTTTGATAACTCTTTCACTATAGGTCTTTACAAATTCAATGACTTCATCCAATTCTTGTTTGGTGAAGAGACGATCGGCCGCATTCGCACCAAAAGCTTCGACGGGGCCTTCGTAAAAATCATCCATTTCCAAAATCTCATGTCGTCGAACTTTGGCCAAAAAAACAGTTTTAATGACTCTTAAAAACCGGGTTTGATCCGTATTATAGTTATGCGCAATAATAAACGCATGGAAACTTTCTGCGATTTCCTCTTCCTGACTTCTAAACTTATATTTTCCGAAAATAGATTTTATGAATTGAACTAAGGTTCCTACTGGTTGATTATAAGCTTCGCGCAATTTATCTTCTGTGATATATAATTCAGGACTATTCAAAGTTTTCTCTAAGGATTCAATATCTTCATCATTGATTGGCTCATCATTTTTAATTTTGATAATAGCCGATTCTTTTTCGGCGAGTTCTTTGACGCGCTTTTCGACTTTCTCTTTATATATGTGAACATAATCTCCTTCACCATTGGGGCCAAATTCAATCCACTTACGTTCAATCACTGCATCATCCAAATCAAATTCAATTAATTTTTGACCTTCTTTACGCTTATATTTCATAATGGGGGCTAATCTCTTCTTCGTCTCGCGGATCTTTTCTACCGAAAGATTACCCCAGAAAGCGTCCGACGCTGTTTTAAAAATAACCTCTTCCTCACGTTTAACGACTTGAAGTGTCATTGGTAACAATTGCAGTTCTTCTTTAAACTCTGTTTTAAGATTAAGAGTTCGTTTATTATCCTTCTGCAAAAGGGCCAGCTCGAGATGTTCGCATTTTAGAATAAACGAATACTCATTATAATTAACATCTTCTAAAAAGCGCATGAGCGGAGCTACGTGATCATAAAGATAGTCTGTGTCAATATTCTTCCAAAACTCATCGCTTTTTAGTCTTATCAGAACATCTTTGCGTTCCTTGACGCTAATTGAATCTACCGGGAGCATGTCGATCATGTCTTTGAGTTCTTGAACCACATTATCTATCTCTATTTGATTTGATTGATGAAGATAATGGCGTAATCGATTTATCTTTGCCTTAAAAACCCGAGAAGTAATTGCATCTTGAATAACCGGCGTCTCGCCTTCTGGTTTTTGACCGAAGTATTCAAAATTATTCCAGTGGTCAATGATCAGAAAATTCTCTTTATGCGGACACCAGGATTTCATATTGTTCTTGTCCAGTGGGCGCGTCCCTCGTCCAATCATTTGCCAGAATTTAATTTTACTAAACACCGGTTTGGCAAAAACCAAATTGGTGACTTCTCGAACATCGACGCCGGTATCCAACATATCCACCGAGATGGCAATTCTGGGATAACTATCGTTCTCGAATCGCCCCAAAAATGTATCAGCCCGTGAATCGTCAGAGACAATGACTTCAGCCAATCTTCCCTTATATTGAGGATAAAGACGGTCGAATGCTTCTAAAAGCCGGTAAGCATGATTTTTCGTCATGGCAAAAATAATGGTTTTTCCTGGTAATGTACCTGTATCATCCTTATAACAAACTTCCATAAATTCTCGAACCATGGCTTCATGCGTGCCCGTATTCGTAAATCGTTTTTCAAATTCAGTGCCTTCAAAATTTAATTCATCGAGCGTTTTCCCTTCCTCGACTAGTTTTTTCTTAACGGCCGGTGGAATTTCTTCTTCACGTAAACCTTTAATTTGAAAAGATGTCTTGGCGTGGTATGGAACAAAGGGAAGTAGATGTTTTTCTTCCACAGCTTTTTCATACGAATAGTTAAAAAAATTACCTTTCAAATTATTTGTATCCACTTCAAAGAAACGAAATGAATCACGCTCAATAAATTGCGCTGGAGTCGCTGTCAGACCGATTTGTAAGGCATCAAAATAAGAAAGCACGTCTTTCCATTTGTTATAAATCGAGCGATGACATTCATCCGCAATGACCAAATCAAAAAAACCGGGTGAAATTTCCCGGTAACATTCCATCATTGTTTGAATCGTAGCTGCATAAAGCCTTTTTTCCGCATTAAACTTTCCCGACGTGATCTTCCCGCAACTTTCAGTAAAAAATCCTTGGTATCCTTTCGTCCCGTAAGCCTGCTCCCGCAAAACTTTCCGATCGGTTAAAAATAATACGTTATTAATTCGCTTGGCTCTTAATAAACAGTCAATGACGGCCATAGCTGTTCTTGTTTTGCCGGTTCCAGTGGCCATAACTAAAAGAAACTTACGATGCCCGTTTTGTACACCAGCTAAAACGGTTCGTATGGCCTCAGCTTGATAATCACGGTCTGCAATTTGGGGATTAATTTTGATATTAGATAAATTTTTATTGGATTCTTGCTTTTGGAAATAAAGGCGCTCTAAATCTCTACGTTCAAAGAAGCCATAAACTTGGCGGGGAGGATATTGTTCACGATCTAAAAATAAAATGTCCTCTCCATTCGTCAGAAAAATAAAAGGCTCGACCCCATATTTGGATTTGATATTATCGGCATATCCGTTGGCTTGTTGTTGACCGATGCGTGCATTTTTGGAAGTTCTTTTAGCTTCAACGATAGCAAGTGGTTGTCCATTACGACCAAGAAGTAAATAGTCAGCATACTCATGTTCTGTTCCGTATGCGGGTAAAGATTGTGCTACCCGAGGCGAACCCCAAGTCTTTTCCATTTCGTATTCTTCTACATACCGGCAGGCGCCATTCTTAAACCATTGGGCTTTTTCGAGAGACTTGTCGATAAACTGTTTACGGGTTTGTGATTCGTTCATAGTAGGTAAAATGTAGCATAAAGTAGGTAATATGTCAACATATTACCTACTAAACGATGACTATAAATCTATTAATTTTTTGAAAATTAATAGATAATTGAGAAAATACCTACAAAATCTATCAATTTTATAAAAATTGATAGATACGAAAAATCTCGAAATTTAATTAGTAGAAGTAACGTAAGCTATTCATATATATAAAATTACAGAACATCGAACTACTAATTAACTACTAATTCTACATCCGCGAGGCATATCCCTTCTCCAACAATAAATTATTCAAATAAATATCGTTGGTTGAGTTCGTTGGGTTGATTGAGTTTGTTGGGTTCTTTGAGTTTGTTGAGTTTGTTGAGTTTGTTGGGTTTTTTGAGTTGGTTGAGTTTATTGGGTTGGTTGTGTTGTCTTGTGGAATAAAAACATCCGCAAGGTAACGGTCATATTTGTCGGAGCGCGAGGAACGAAGGACAATGAGTGACGCTTCTTTCAAAAGAGAACGGACAAAATTTTTGACCTCGTCCCCCTCTTTGGTCCCGACCTCGGGGCAATCAATATCGCGCAGGCGCAGGATTTGCCGGTTCCAAATATCGAAACCCTGATCGATCCTTACCTTAAGCGTGTCGCCGTCCACCACCTTCTCTATATAAGCGCGGTAGGTGAAAAGATCTTTTGCGTTGCGCTCGCCGGAAGCGAACGTGTACTGACCGTCTTTGACACGCGATTCAACGATCTGTTGATCGGTAAACTTGGCCGCCACACGCGCATCAATATCTTTAAAAACGCCGAAGCCTAAGTCCAATAATAATTCACGGCCTTCGGGATTATCCCCCAACACCGGACGCGACACAAATCGATACGTGTATAATTGGCCGCGGATGGGCGTTAATAAACCTTGCGCGGGAGGCGATTTCTTTTTAACGTCCGTCGTCCGTGAGCCGCCCGTACTTTCTCTAATCTGCAAACCCAACTCTTCCGCCGACCATTGATGGCGGGCAGCGCGTTCTTCCAACCGGCCGCGTGCCTCGGGATCAGTGACGGAGAGCAGCTCGCGGTAATGCGTCCACTTGAATTGTGCACGGCCGTTCACAATTGGCGGACGGACATACGTCCTGGCAAACTGAAGACAATACTGGAGAATACGGACGTTATAGCCTAGATCAGCCCCTAGCTGTTTTACTACCTGCGCCCCGTAATCCGCGCGGTCTTTATTTTTCAGAATATGAGTGTGAATGATGCGCCCAGTTTCCCAATACGTGCGCACGCGTTCAGCTTCGATGCGCGCTTGTCCGTCGAGAAGAGTTTTTTTGATCTGTTTCAAAAGGGGTTGGTACCCGGGAATGGTGGGGCTGAATTTTTGCGGTGAGGGTGTCGTCATTTATTTCTTGATTTCTTTACATCATTTGCGATCTTACGGCCTTCTGAATTAAGACGGCGTTCTAGCTTTTTAATATCTTCTTCCGGTGGTAAATCTTCGGGTTTGATACCGCTTTTCCCTAATAAATCACGCACATCCTTATTGTTTTTGATATGTTCCCCTGTAATGGATGATTCACCGCGCAGATTATTTTTTTTGGAATTAAACCCGGTAATTTCAGTTGCGAGGTCCTTGGCTTTGATGGTAATCGTCGGCAAAAAATCCGCCAACGGCCTTTTTTCAGGGACGGACAATTTCTTTTTCATTTCGAGCGTATTGTAGCCACCGAACAAGGCTTGATCGCCTTGACTGCGCAAACGCGCAAATCCTTTTCCGTCGACGCCGCGCTCATATGCAATCCCTGAAAGTTCTGACTCAGTATCGGCTAATTTTTCCCGCGCCCGCAGCCGTTCGCCCAAAGCAATGCGTTCCTCTAAAATTTCCTGTTTGCGGGTTTGAATAGCGAAATAACTTTGGGCAAAGGCAATTGGTTCTTTTTTAGGATCACCATTTTGGGCGATCAGATAACAGGCGTAGCGAGTTAATATAATATCTTCAATACTCTTCGACGCCCCTTTCGGCATAGGGATCGTTTTGTTGACGTCAACAAAATGATCGGAGATGTTCTGCTTGGAATTCAAACAGGCGGTTTTTGCTTTATCAATCACCTGTAAGAAATTACGCCATTCGGAATAATCCAAAAGTTTCTGCAAGTCCCGAGCCATCCAATATTCAACCCCATCCTGGGTATAGCTGGATTCTTCAAATGTTTTGCTTAATTGTTTCATTAAATCTTTTTGCATGGCCGTTTTCTCCTTATAGAGATATTATTTTTTTGGTCAGGGGGATATTCTTCATTGATGGAATGATTTTACCCGGCGCATGAGTGGTTTGGTTAATTAGATTTAAGATGATTCTTAGTAATTTGTTATACCATAAATTTTTGTATTTGGAAGGAAATGTAGGGGTTGCGGGGGAATAAATTTTATTATCGTTGGGCACAAGCATGTTGGGAACAGGCAATGCCTGTTCCGTACAATATTTTTTATATATTATCCGGATGATTTTCCCAAAGATACTTGCGGGTTTCATCGACCACGACGTGGCTGAGAAATATTAGAGAAATGAGATTTGGAATGGCCATGAGTGCGTTCGCAATGTCAGCGAATGACCACACCATGGGAAGTGTTACGACGGAGCCGACCATAGCCGCGGCCACCCACAACCAACGGTAAAGTTTGATCACCTTTTCGCCCCACAGATATTCGGCGGCTTTTTCACCGTAATATTCCCAACCCAAGATAGTCGAGAATACAAAAGTCAAAAGGCCGATGGTGAGTATCACCGGACCGACTACCGGAAAGTCGCCAAAGGCAGCTTTGGTCAAACCCGCGCCGTTTAATCCGTTCATCCATTCCATGGAATTGACGACGACGAGCCCCGTTAATAAACAAACGACAACAGTATCCCAGAATGTTCCCGTCGAGGAAACGAGCGCTTGACGCACCGGATTTTTAGTTTGAGCGGCAGCCGCAACAATGGGCGCGCTTCCTAAACCGGATTCATTGGAAAATAATCCGCGAGCCACCCCGTAACGCAAGGCTTCCTTAATGGTGGCGCCTAAAAATCCTCCGACGGCGGCTTGTCCAGTAAAGGCGCTTTTTAAAATCAACATGATTGTGTCGGGTAATGTTTTCCAGCCGATGATTAAAATAATGACGCAGCCTATGACGTAGAAAATCGCCATAAAGGGAACCAATTTTTCGCACCAATGCGCAATCGATTTAATTCCGCCGACGATGACAATCGCTGTCATCACCGTGATCACAGCACCCGTAATCCACGGCGAGAGATTAAATGTTTCTTTCATTAAGGTAGAAATGGAATTGGCCTGAACCATATTGCCGATGCCGAACGCAGCGACGGCGGTAAAAAAAGCGAACACCATGGCCAACCATTTGAGATTCATACCGCGCTCAAGCACGTACATCGGACCGCCAGCCATCATGCCATTTTTCTTCGTGACGCGATATTTAACGCTCAAGAGTGCTTCAGAATATTTGGTCGCAATGCCAAACACACCCGTCAACCACATCCACAGAACAGCACCTGGTCCACCCGACGCTACGGCTGTTGCCACACCGACGATGTTGCCGGTGCCGATGGTCGCCGCTAAAGCGGTCATGAGCGCACCGAATTGGCTGACGTCGCCTTCACCTTCTTTGTTACGCTGTAATGAAATTTTTATGGCTTTGGGAATGTAACGCTGAATAAATCGTAGACGGAAAGTTAAAAAAAGATGAGTACCGCAAAGCAGGATCAACATCGGCGGTCCCCACACAATGTTGCTGACATCAGATAAGAATTTTTCGAGAATTTCCATAGAGGTTTGGTTACGGTGATTGAATTGAAATTATCATAACATGCTCGTAGGGGTTGGTGAATGGCGGAATCAGATATTTTCAATAGGTACGGACCGGTTTAAAACCGGTCCGTACGATTCTACGATCACCACGGAATCTGCTTGCGGTCGCGGAAGAATTGACCAGATAGTCCCCCGTCGGGTAAGGTGGCTAAAAAGATGGCCGTGTCCGCACCTTGAGGTAATTCGCGCGTCGCATTCGGTCCGCCCATATCGGTTTTGACCCAACCCGGATGCATAGAATTGACGAGTATGTTGGTTTCTTTAAGTTCGTCCGCCAAAATCCGCGTTAAAACATTCAAACTTGTTTTAGAGACACGATACGCCGGACAACCGCCGTTCATTTCGGACAATTGTCCCATTCCCGACGACATATTTACAATTCGACCATAATTATTTTTCTTCATGTGCGGAATAATGCGCTGACACAAAAGCATAGGCCCATACACATTCGTTTCCATGCCACGGCGCATAGTTTCGATCGATGTTTCAAAAAAACTGGGATAAGCATCGGCGCTATTACTTTTTGTATCCGGAAAAATTCCCGCATTGTTGACGAGGATATCAATTCGTCCGTAAGCTTTAACAATTGATTCTACACATTCATCAATACTTTTGGGATTAGCCACGTCGAGCACGCGATAATCGACGTTTAAGCCATCGTTTTTATACTTTTCAAACAGCTGCTTGCCTTTTTTCTCATCGCGGCTGGTCATGACAACGGTAATGTCTTTTTTCTGTGCTAATTGACGGACAATCTCTGACCCAATTCCGCGATTGGAACCCGTGACTAAAGCAATTTTTTGTTTATCCATTCTTGCTCGCTTTCTGCGCCAAATAATCCGTAATAATTTGTTTATGATCAAAGGCGTATTTATGATCTAACAACTGCGCGTAAGGAATGATTTTAAGACCCTTAGCGTCATCGCCAAAATGCGGTTTGCCTTTGCCTTTGGCGATAAATACCGTCGAGCTCGTTTGAAAGCGCGGATCTCGACCAGGTTGATCATACGTTTTAAATTCTCTCACGTCTTCTAAATCAAGATGCGTTTCTTCTTTAGCCTCGCGAATAGCCGCCTGCCGTGTTTCTTCACCAGCGTCGATAAAACCACCGGGAAGTGCCCAACCAAAAGGCGGATTGGAACGTTCAATTAAAACTAAACCATCGGCGAGTTCAATAATAAGATCGACGGTGTAATAAGGTTCCTCCCCCAAATCATTTTCTAAATGATTAATATATCCTTCGAATGTTTCCTTAAAAACGGACAATAAATGTTCACCTTGAATATTAATAATAATTTTCTTTAAAGTACGGAACAGGCCTGCCTGTTCCCTACCGTTTTTTAATAAACGGTAAACTTCCTGGGCAATAATTTTAGCCGCGCCAATAATTGGAAAGTCGATGTAACGATTATCCTGCCCTGACATTTCAAATGCTTCTTCAGGACGTTCCATCGCGCGTTTTAAAATAGTAATCACCCGCTCACGAAACGGTCCCTCAATATTGACGAGGACATCCGTTTTCATCGGCGCTTCGGGAGACGGTTGAGGGCCCGGCTTTAAAACAAATTCAATATCCACACCTCTAAATTGCATTATGATTCCTTGGCTAATTTTTTGGCCAGCTCTAAGGCCTCGCCTGAGGTTTTAATTTTTCCTAAAACGTGTTGCTCACGAACTTCCGTCAAAATTTTACCGATCAACGGAGAGCCTTTTAAGCGAAGTCTTTTCATGACATCATTACCGTCGATCAAAGGCACATATGGCGATTCTTTTTGTTTTTCAAAAAATGTTTTAATGAGTTCATTACAAATGTTGTGATGATGTTTTTGATCCGCTTCCGTCGTTAATGGTCCGCGGGTTGAGCGTTGATCGGCGATGGACAAGATTAAAACTGCCGCCGCTTCCCTATCGGTATCACGTAAAAAACGGTAAATCATGCGTTCACTCGGTTTCTTAAAATTGGATAAATACCCCGGGCGAAGATGCCAAAAAACCATATCCTCTAATAAACGGCGTTCATCCGTCGACAATTTTAGCAGTTTGGCAATGGCTTTACAGATATCTCGTCCTACCTGCTCATGCCCGTGAAAGGAAACACGCTCTTCTTCCTTTTTGCGGGTATCGGGTTTACCGATATCGTGTAAAAGAGCAGCTAATTTCATAATCGATCGTCGGGAATGGCCGCCGCCGACGATTTCATCGGTATAATCTTTAATTTCCTGATCACTATTTTCTCTAAAATATTTATCTAATTGCCGTACCACTTCCAAAGAATGCGGCCAAACGTCGAGATGATGATATCCACCTTGTTTGCAATCGTACATCACATGAATTTGAGGAATAATGATTTCCAGTAAACCAATTTTATCCATGGCCTTTAAAATATCCGACGTTCTATCCGATTCCAGAATTTTAAATAATTCTTCGCGAATGCGCTCATAAGACACCGACCTTAATAATTCTCGCTCTTTTCTAATCTGATTCAGCGTCTTAAGTTCGATTTTAAAATCCAAATTCGCTTTGTGACTAAAGGCACGCATCATGCGCAAAGGATCATCGCGAAGCGAACGAATCGATGTGCGTTTGATTTTTTGACCCAAAATATCCTTCATTCCCCGTTTGGAATCAATAATCACTTGATCTAATTCGTCGTCGATCTTAAGCGTATTGATATTCACTGCCAATGTATTAATGGTGAAATCCCGCAAAGAAAGATCTTCCGCAAATTCGGCGGCGCGGTAATCCGCGAAATCGTACGTCATCAAAATTCCTTTAACTTTTTTAGCAACACGGGCACACCGATGCTCTTCATCCAGTAAAATATAGGCGCCTTTGACTTCCTTGGAAAACAATTCCGCCAACTTTAACGCATTTTTGTCGACGGTAAAATCAAAATCATTCACCGGACGTTTCAGCACATAATCACGCAAAAAACCGCCAACTAAATAAACTTGGAGTTTATGTTCCTGAGCAATGTCTTGAAGGATTTTTATTTCGGGATATTGACGGATTAAATTCATGGGAATAGCGCGTGTTGAACCTGATTTCGAATAGAGGCGGATTTCAGGTGGCTTTAAAAATGGAGGCCTGTTTGATAACATCTTCGGCCACAAAAATATCAGCTCCCGTGCGTACAGCCAAAGCAATACCGTCGGAAGGGCGGGAATCAACCAGGATTTTCTTTCCGGTCTTCGTCTTTAATTCTAATTTCGCGTGGAATGTATTGTTCTGCATTTTGTCGATGATGAGGCTGTTCAATGTGGCGCCCAAATTTTCGATCGTCGACGCTAACAAGTCGTGGGTCATCGGTCTCGGTGGCTCGACGCCGGATAATTTCATCTTGATACTGGAAGCCTCAAGAAAACCAATCACAATCGGAAACTGGCGGTCTCCCACCTTTTCCTTCAGGACGATAATCTGGTCCTGACGCTTCTCATCAATAATAATTTTACTTAATTCAACTTGTATCATTTTTTTATTTTATCCTTATCGAGGATGATTTTCAACTCGCTCATAAATTGATTGATATCGCGGAACTGCCGGTAAACGGACGCGAAACGAACGTAGGCAACCTCGTCGAGATGCGCTAATTTTTCCATGACAACTTCGCCGATATCCTGCGTTTGTACTTCGCGGTCAAAATTCTTTTGTACGTAACGCTCAACTTCATTGGTGATTTCTTCAATGGTGTCGACGCTGACCGGCCTTTTTTCACACGCTTTGAGTAAACCGGCAATAATTCTTTTTCGATCAAACGGCTGACGTCGCCCATCACGTTTAATCACCATGAGCGGCACTTGTTCAACAAATTCATACGTGGTAAACCGGTGTTGGCACTCCAAACATTCCCGTCGACGTCTGACCGCACTGCCTTCATTGCTAAGACGTGAATCAATAACCTTTGTTTCACTATGATTACAAGAAGGACATTTCAATTAATTTCTCTCCACAACTTAGTTTAAATCTTTATAAATTGGAAATTTTTTGGTTAATTGATCCACGGCATCCGTGACTTTTTTCAACTCGTCCTTTTTGTCACGGTTGACAATAGCATCGTCCATCAATCGCGCAATAGTCTTCATATCATTTTCTTTCATACCGCGCGTCGTCACCGCCGGCGTTCCAATGCGTAAACCACTGGTGACCGTCGCTTTTTCCGTATCATACGGAATTAAATTTTTATTAACGGTGATGCGGACTTCGTCTAAAACTGTTGCCGCTTCATTACCTTTTACATTTTTCGGCCTTAAATCGACGAGAAATAAATGATTGTCCGTTCCGCCGGACACGATGCGATAACCTAAACGGGTTAATTCATCGGCAAAAGCCGCGGCATTTTTAACAATTTGTTTTTGATATTCTTTAAAGCCCGGTTCTAAAGCTTCCTTAAACGCAACAGCTTTAGCGGCGATGACATGCATTAAAGGCCCGCCTTGTGTTCCGGGAAAAATGCGTGAATTAATTTTCTGCGCGTATTGTTCACGGCAAATGATCATACCGCCACGGGGTCCGCGTAAAGTTTTATGTGTGGTCGTCGTGACAAAATCAGAATAAGGCACAGGATTCTGATGAAGCCCAGCAGCGACTAATCCGGCAATGTGAGCCATATCAACAAACAATAAAGCTCCGACGGAATCGGCAATTTTACGGAATTGAGCAAAATCAATTTTACGAGGGTAAGCCGATGCTCCAGCGACGATCATTTTAGGTTTGTGTTGTTTGGCTAAGGCAGCAATTTCATCATAATCAAATTGTTCTGTTTCACGTTTAACGTGATAAGAAACAAAATCATAAGACAAGCCGGAAAAATTAATTTTTAGTCCATGCGTTAAATGTCCGCCGCTGCTCAAATCCAAGGCCAAAATCGTGTCCCCGTAGTTCAAAGCAGCTAAATAAACGGCTGCATTCGCCTGCGAACCGGAATGCGGTTGAACATTCACGTGATCCCCACCGAACAATTGTTTGGCGCGCTCAATGGCTAAATCCTCGACGATATCAACATACTCACAACCGTTATAATATCTTTTGCCCGGATAACCTTCGGCGTATTTATTGGTCATAATCGAACCTTGCGCTTCTAAGACGGCTTGTGAAACAATATTTTCAGAAGCAATCAGTTCTAAATTATCCTGTTGTCGTTTTAATTCTTTTTGAATGGCCTCATAAACTTGAGGATCAGCTTGTTGTAAGTATTTCATTGAATCCCTCTTCTCTAAATATTATGTACGGAACAGGCATGCCTGTTCCGTACTCTTTAATATAGACGTTTACCGTCTTCAATATCTTCAATTAATTTGATGCGCCGTTCATGCCGCCCACCTTCAAACGCGGTGTTCAGCCAAATTTTTAAAATATCTTCGAGATCATTGGGGTTAACAAACATAGCACTCAGCACCAAGACATTCGCATTGTTGTGCAATCGGGATAACTTTGCCGCTTCGGTATTGTAACAAAGCGCCGCCAAAATGCCATTCACCTTGTTCGCCGCCATCGATTGTCCAATTCCCGAATTACAAACTAAAATTCCGCGCGCGTCTTTCGTTTTGACGACGGAATCGGAAACTTTTTGGGCAATGACCGGATAATCGCAGCCTTCGCTTGAGTCCGTACCCAAATCCTCGACGGAATATCCAAGTTTCTTCAGGATATCTTTGATTTTAGATTTGAATTCGACCCCGCGATGGTCTGCTCCGATAAATATTTTCATAGTAAACCCTTTAATTTAAATCTTAAATCCGAAACACGAAATTCGAAACAATATCGAAATTAGAATGTCACAATACTTAAACATTTTGTTTGAAGCATTATTCATTTGAAGATTCGAATTTGTTTCGCATTTCGACATTCGATATTCAAAATTTCTATAAAAGTCCAACGATCTTATTAACTGCTTGTTCAATGACACTTAAACAAAATTTATATTCCGCGCGGTCACGGCCGATTGGATCCGGAATATCAAGTTCGGATAACAGACTATCCGGACCTGCTGCGAATTCTTTAAGCAAATAAATCTTTTTTTCTACTTCCGGAACACGTTCCAGCACTTGCTGACGATGTCCGCGCGTCATCACAAAAATAAGATCAGCTTTTCTTAACAAAATTTCATTGATCGGCGTCGACAAATGATGATGCGCCCTTATTCCCTTTTCCTGTAAAACACTTAATGTTTCAGCGCTCGCCTTGGACTGAATAAAAACACCTGTCCCGGCGGAACATATTTCAATATCGTCACGATGCTTAAGATAACTTTCCAATAAATAATGTGCCATGACTGAACGGCAGCTATTTCCGGTGCAAACAAAAAGAATAGTCTTTTTTTTGGCTAAAGCATCGATATCAACTTTTTTAATCACGCCTTCTCTTAATACGACGGGATTTTTTTGCGTAATGTCGACGACCGTCGAGCCCTCACCAAATCGCGCAGGCCCGCCGTCAATAGCCAGATCAACAAGACCGTCTAAATCAGCCATAGCCTCTTCAATGGTGCGCGGCGCAGGCTTGCCTTCCAAATTCGCGGATGGTGCCGCGACGGGAACATGAACTTCAGACAATAACTTTTGGGCGATCACGTTATCCGGAACCCGTATACCGACGGTCACATTTTCTTCTTTACTCTCGACGACAACCGTCAGCGGCCCAGGCCAATATTTATCAACCAACTTAAAAAGAAACGGATTATTACAATTCGTGTAATTAGAAATTAATTCACTTTGAGAAATTAAAATGGAAAATGGCTTATGCGAAGAACGATTTTTAACATTCTGCAAACGTTGAATGGCTTTAGGATTGGTATGATCGGCAGCAATTCCATACACCGTTTCCGTCGGGAAAACAACTAGCCCGCCTTCTTTAATCACTGCCGCACACTTTAAAATGCTTTCAATGCTTGGAAACTCAGGATGAAGTTTTAGGACTTTAGTCTTCAATGCAGCCTTATGAATTACTCTCAAGAATTTTTTTTCGGTTCTCTTCTCTAAAATCGATCAGCTTCTTTTCTAAACCGCTATCGTTAAGGCTTAATATCCGTATGGCTAAAAGCGCCGCGTTTTTCGCACCAGGTTTGCCAATAGCCACGCATCCGACAGGAACACCGGGAGGCATTTGCACCGTCGATAATAGGGCATCCATTCCGCTTAATGGAGAAGCATCGATGGGAACGCCAATCACCGGTAATGTGGTGTGCGCCGATACGACACCCGATAAAGCCGCTGAAACGCCGGCTCCGCAAATAAATATTTTTCCACCTTTCCCACGAAAACTCTCAGCGTATTCCGCACATTCCTTTGGTGTTCGATGCGCCGACAATACTTTTAATTCATTGGATACTCCAAATTCATTGAGAAGATTAGCCGCTTCTTCCATAATAGGCATATCGGTTTTACTTCCCATCATAATTCCCACTAAAGGACTAGGCATAATAGACTCCTTAAAAATTATCGATGTAAACTGGTTTGACTCGTGTGAATAAATGCTTTAGCTCCGATATCTCGTCGGAAAAAACAACTTTCGAATTTTATCAATTCGACAGCTTTATAAGCTAAATCAATGGCAGTCTGTAGATTTCTTCCTAACGCTGTTACCGCTAAGACACGTCCGCCGTTGGTCGTAATCTTTCCGCCTTCAAGTTTTGTTCCGGCATGAAAAACAACGACGCCCTCTTCTTCTTTAACTTTGTCTAATCCGGTAATTTCAAAACCCGTTTTATATTCGCCCGGATATCCGCCTGAACATATGACGACGGACACGCACGCTTTTTTCTCCCAATCCAATTCAAATTCATTGAGACGTTCTTCACAGCTGGCTAATAAAATGGGAACAATATCATTTTTTAATCGTGGCAATACGGCTTGCGCTTCAGGGTCACCAAATCGCACATTGTATTCCAAAACTTGCGGACCTTCTTTGGTAATCATGAGACCGACGTAGAGAACACCTTTAAAAGGAGTTCCTTCACGATTCATTCCCCGGATCGTCGGCTCAACAATTCTCGCTTCTATTTGTGTTAAAATTTCAGGTGTGACCACTGGAGCCGGGGAGTATGCCCCCATTCCACCGGTGTTGGGGCCTAAATCTTCATCAAAAATTCTTTTATGGTCTTGAGATGATTCCAATAAAATATAATCTTGTCCGTCACAAATAGCCAGCATTGAGGCTTCATCACCGACGAGGCACTCTTCAATAACAACCTTACTTCCGGCCTCTTTAAAAATTTTTTTATTCATGATTTGATTCAAGGCTTTTTGGGCATCGTCATATTTATTACAAATAAAAACGCCTTTTCCCGACGCTAATCCGTCTGCCTTAACAACTAAAGGATATTGGGCTTTTTTAATAAATTCTTTGGCTTGATCATGATTATCGAATGTCTTGAAAACTGCCGTCGGGATATTACATTTGTGCATAAATTCTTTGGCGAAGACTTTACTGCCTTCTAACTTGGCTGCGGCTTTGTGAGGACCAAATACTTTTAATCCATTGACTTCAAAATGATCGACAATTCCTTCGGTAAGCGGAGCTTCGGGGCCAATAATTGTTAAATCGATTCGTTTTTTAAGGGCAAAATTCACTAAGCCTTCAATGTCGTCAGCCTGGATATCCACGCATTCGGCAAGTTCGGCGATTCCTCCGTTGCCCGGCGCGCAATATAAATCTTTCACTAAAGGACTTTGTCGTATTTTCCAGGCAAGAACGTGTTCACGTCCGCCGGATCCAACGATTAAAATTTTCATATCTCTCCCTTTGTAAATAAAATTTTCTTATCAGGACTATGATCAACTTCACCGATGAGATAATGCTGTATTTTCTTTTGTTTCAACAATGCATGGGCGGGTTTCCAATCTTTACTTCTGATGACCATCGCCAGGCCAATACCCATATTAAAGGTCCGGTACATTTCTTTGTCTTCTATTCTACCGTTTTTTTGCAAAATTTGAAATATTTTCGGCACCGGCCAACTGCCTTTATTAATCAAAAAACATTTACCAGCCGGAAGGATCCGCGTTAATTTTTCATAATAAGCCCCGCCGGTAATATGGGCAATCCCGCGCACTTTGAATTTCGATGTCATCAAAGCCACTTCTGGTGTATAAATACGCGTTGGCGTCAGTAATTCCTTGATATTAGCCTTTATTTGAGCTGCCGACAAAGCCTTTCTAACCATAGAATATCCATTAGAATGAATTCCGCTCGACGGAAAACCGATGACTACATCGGAACGTTTAATCGTTGACCCGTCGATAATATTATCTTTTTCGACAATTCCGACGGAAAATCCAGCCAAATCATATTCATTGGGCTTGTACATGCCGGGCATTTCGGCTGTTTCACCGCCGATCAGACTGCTTCCCGATTGACGGCAGCCGTCGGCAATTCCTTTGACCACTTGCTTAAGGATTTTTGGATCTAATTTTCCACAGGCGATATAGTCGAGAAAAAATAATGGTTTCGCTCCCACGCACAAAATATCATTGACATTCATCGCTACCAAATCAATACCGACCGTATCATGAACACCAAACTGCTGAGCTAAAAGTAATTTTGTACCCACGCCGTCCGTCGAGGAAACAAGTACAGGCTTTTTGTACGAACCTTTTGACAATTCATACAATGCGCCGAATGAACCCTCACGTTTTAAAACCGCCGACGTTAATGTCTTTTTGACATCAGATTTTATTGAGTCGACAAATTCATTCGCTTTGGTAATATCCACACCGCTGGATTTATAAGTAACTCTTTTATTCGTCATATTAAAGTAAGTGTTCTCTTACGTATTGAATCCCATTTTCAAAAATCTTTGCGCCTTGGCCATATTTTCCATTCGTCGGAAGCCTGGTCCAAAAAGGATGTTGAGTAAAAAAGAAATGTCGTTCCGGATGAGGCATGAGTCCAAGTATGCGTCCAGTTTTGTCGGTTATTCCGGCGATATCGCTGATGGAACCATTCGGATTTTCCGGGTACGCCGGCGTATTTCCTTCAAATGAGCAATAACGAAAGGCGATTTGTTTATTTTCTTCAAATTTTTTAGTTAATTCAACCGGAACAATAAATTTTCCTTCGGCGTGGGCGACGGGCAAATAAATCACCTCACCTAATCCTTGAGTCCACACACTGTGTGATTCAACTTTAAGATGTATCCAGCGGTCTTCAAATTTTCCTGAATCATTGTTCGTTAGCGTGGCGGTTTGATCATAGGCACGTTTCGCAATATTTTCCGTCGGGCCAGGCAATATTCCCGCCTTGACCAAGACTTGAAAACCATTACAAATACCAATGATTAATTTTCCCTTTTGAATAAACTCAGCCAAATCATTGCCTAAATGAAAACGGAGTTCATTCCCTAATATACGTCCTGATTCAATATCATCACCGTAAGTAAATCCCCCGGGCACGGCGAGAATGTGATAATCACTTAAATGCACTTGCCGTTTATACAATTGTTCAATATGAACAAAATCCGCCTGCGCGCCGAAATGAGAAAAAGCAAACGCTGTTTCCTGATCACAGTTCGTTCCGGCTGTACGCAATATGATTACTTTGGGCTGTTTTGACATATTACCACCGTAAAGGGCTTTGCCACGATTCTTTTAATTGATAAATATCGGTGTTGATACAAAAATCTTTATTTAATCCCGTGATGAGAAAATCCGGATACTCTTCGACCAAACCAATCAATCCGATTGGAATTCCCTTCATCAGCGATTCAAATGATTTTTGATTCTTAGGAGAAACCTCGACGACAAAACGGCTGTTAGATTCTGAAAATAAAAGAATATCATCGCGTTTTTCTTTGCCTGAAAAAGGTACTTTATCCAAATGAGCACTCAATCCTAATCCGCCGGCAAAAGCCATTTCAGCCAAAGTAACGGCTAAACCGCCTTCCGAACAATCATGAGAGGAACGAATATAACCTTTTTGAATCGCCGCGTATAAGGCATAAAAAGTCTCGACGGCCTTTTTCATATTTGGCTTTGGAACATTATCACCCAGAGAACCTAAAGTATCTAAATAAATGGATCCGCCCAACTCATCCAATGTTTTTCCGACGACATAAACCAAATTTCCCGCTTCTTTAAAATCCATCGTGACTGTTTTTTGAACATCCTCGACAATACCGATGGCTGAAATTAAAAGTGTTCCTGGTATGGCAATGGATTTCTTACCTTCAGTATATTCATTATATAAACTATCTTTACCTGAAATAAATGGAGTTTGATAGGCGACAGCGGCTTTATAACAGCCTTCCGCCGCGCGGACTAATGAACCTAGGCGATCGGGTTTGTCTGGATTTCCCCAACAAAAATTATCGAGAATAGCGATTTTTTCCGGATTACCACCCACGCAAATAATTTGTCGAATCGCTTCATCAATACAAGACGCGGCCATCCAAAATGGGTCGATCATTCCATAACGAATATTAATCCCATTGGAAACGGCAATGCCCTTATTCGACTCAAGTCTCGGTCGTATAACACTCGCATCCGACGGGCCATCACAATCGACACCTGATAGTGGCTTAATAACGCTTCCACCTTGCACCTCATGATCATACTGACGAATCACCCATTCCTTGGAGCAGACATTAAAATGCGATAAAACATCATTCAATTTTTTATTCAAATCTTGCTTCTTAGGAACCTTGGCAACTTTTAATTTAGGTGCAACCCAACTCGCTTTTTTTGTTATGCGCGGATTTCCCTCGTGGAGAAAATCCATATCCAGATCACACACTTGTACGTCTCTATAAAATATCTCTAAACGTTTATTTCCCGAAAATGTTCCGATAACATTCACATTGGTATTTTCATCTCTAAAAATTTTAAGGAAAGCATCAATCTTATCTGGAGGCACAGAAAAAACCATACGCTCTTGTGATTCAGAAATCCAAATCTCCATGTAACGTAAGCCTTGATATTTTAAAGGAACTTGGTCGAGATCAACACGCGCGCCCGTATCTTTACCCATTTCTCCGACGGCGCTGGATAATCCGCCCGCGCCACAATCGGTAACCGCACTGTATAAACTCAAATCGCGCGCTTTTAACAATGCATCTAAAACTTTTTTCTCTTGAATCGGATCACCAATCTGAACCGCGCCGGAAGAAATGGTTTCCGATTCGGTGGTTAATTCACCTGATGAAAACGTTGCGCCATGTATACCATCACGGCCGGTTTTCCCTCCTGCGACGACGATCAAATCACCTTTTCTAACTTGCTTTTTGACTTTATCCTTGGGAATAATACCAACACAACCACAATATACCAGCGGATTACCAATAAAACGTTGATCAAAGAGAATAGCGCCATTTACCGTCGGTATTCCCATTTTATTCCCATAATCACGCACACCGTCGATGACACCTTTCATCACCCTCTTAGGATGAAGTGTTCCCGGTGGTAAATCCGCAAACGGCGTATCCGGTTTAGCAAAACAAAAAATATCGGTATTACAAATCGGTTTGGCACCCAAACCCGTTCCTAAAATGTCACGAATGACTCCGCCGATGCCGGTATTCGCGCCGCCAAAAGGTTCCAGCGCCGACGGGTGATTATGTGTTTCGACTTTAAAACACACATTATAATCTTGATCAAATTTGATGACACCGGCATTATCGTGAAAAACAGAAACGCACCATGACTTATTAATATCAAATGTCGCTTTGACGATGGTCGACTTTAATAAATTTTTAATCTTCTTGGTTTTTGTTCGTCCATTCTCTTGATATTCATAATCGATATTTCCCCGGAACGTTTTATGAAAACAATGTTCACTCCACGTTTGCGCGAGCGTCTCTAATTCACAGTCCGTCGGGTTTCTTTGCAATTTTTTAAAATGTGCCGCAATGGTTTTCATTTCATGAATATTTAAAAATAGCTGGCCTTCGCGGCTGATATTCATCAATTGAGAATCATTCGCATTAATTAAATCGACTTGGACTAAATTAAAGTTCTTATCTTCTTTACCCGAAGGCAATAATCGCGGGTGAGTGGGATCAGCAACGTGTTGAATGATTTTGTTCAGTAATACTTTATCCGCAATAACGGCTAATTTATCTTTGGATAATGGTCCGTACAATTTAAATTTCCGGGCTGTGGAAACGCTTACAACATCACCGACATTTAAATCACGGATACCTTTAATCGTCGATTCCTCGACGGGATCCATAACCCCCGGATTAAAAGCCACTTCAATGGTGTGAAAATCTTTCTGAGATTTAGAATTTACAAACTTATCGGAAGGAGTATAGGAATAGGTTTGCGTGATAGGATCGATCAAAAGATCTTGGCAAATTTTTTCAACCGCCTGTTCGGATAATGATCCGGTAACCGTATAAATGCGGTCAACTTCTACCTTAGAAATGGTATTGATGCCAAAATCCTGAACAGATTTTTGAACACCTTCGCCCAAGGCGTCAAACACCCCAGGCTTGTTTATAATTTCAATACGCCAAGTCATGTAATTTTTTTGTGGTAAAAAAGAAAGGAATTATATGGGTTAAGCACTTACCCGATTTAATACTTCCTGGTAGGCTTCTTCAATGTTGCCCAAATCATGACGAAAACGGTCCTTATCCAGTTTCTTTCCGGTTCCTTTTTCCCAAAGCCGGCAAGTATCGGGGGAGATTTCGTCCGCTAGGATGATTTTACCTTTATAACGTCCAAACTCAAGCTTAAAATCGATTAGCTCCAAACCCAAATTATCAAAAAATTTACTCATCAGCTGATTAATTTTCAGCGTTAATTCTTTAATTTGTTTAACTTCCTGATCATTGGCAAGATTCAATATTCTGATATGATCTTCATTAATCAATGGATCGCCTAAATCATCGCGCTTGTAGCAAAATTCCAAAACAGGCTGAGGCAATTTTCGGCCTTCTTCAAGTCCCAATAATCGGCAAAGTGATCCAGCCGCGCGGTTGCGGACAATCACTTCAATCATAACGATTTCTACTTTTTTGACTAACATTTCGCGGTCGGAAAGAGTTTTTTCCAAGTGGGTCGGAATACCTTGAGAAGCCAAAAATTCGAAGATCTTCGTCGAGATTTTATTGTTCATGACGCCTTTTTGATCAACAGTCCCTTTTTTAGCGGCGTTGAAGGCGGTGGCATCATCTTTAAAATATTGAATGACCAAATCCGGATTGTCTGTCGTGTATAAAATTTTGGCTTTGCCTTCGTATATTTTATTGCCTTTGTTCACCATTATTTTAACCCCACTTTTTTGAAAATCGCGTCCGTGTTACGTGTGTAATATTTGATATCAAAACATTTTTCAATTTCTGAAGGTTTGAGATACTTCCTAACTTTACGATCACGGTTAAGAATTTCTTTGAAGTCAGATGTTTCCTGCCAGACTTGCATCGCGCAGCTTTGAATGATTTCGTAAGCTGATTCGCGGGTTAATCCTTTTTTCATCAACTCTAAAAGAACACGTTGCGAATAGATCAAACCTTTTGTTTTAGACAATGATGTAATCATGTTCTTCGGATAAACCAAAAGACCATCTAGAATAGGAATAATTTTATGGAACATGTAATTGAGAGCAATACAGCTGTCTGGAATAATGACTCTCTCGACGGAAGAATGGCTAATATCTCTTTCATGCCATAAACAAATATTTTCAAAAGATGCCATTGCATTGGACCTTAATAATCGGGATAAGCCAGATATTCTTTCACACGTAACCGGATTTCTCTTATGAGGCATGGCCGATGATCCGATTTGACCTTTAAAGAATGGCTCTTCAACTTCCAAAATTTCTGTTTGCTGAAGTAAACGGATTTCCGTCGCGATCTTATCAAGGCTTGATCCAACGATACCTAAGGTGGTCATAAACTGACAGTGACTATCTCTTTGAATTACTTGCGTGGCGATATTGGTTGGCTTTAAACCTAATTTTTCACACACAAATTCTTCGATGTACGGATCAATATTCGCAAATGTTCCGACGGCGCCGGAAAGTTTTCCGTAGGCCATGGCTTCTTTGGCTTGTTCTAACCTAACTTCATTACGGACCATTTCATCATACCAAACGGCAATCTTTAAACCGAACGTCATCGGTTCGGCGTGAACGCCATGCGTACGGGCAATACAAGGCGTGTCTTTATATTTTTTGGCTTTTTGCTTTAGAACCGCCAACATTTTTTTATTGTCACTCAGAAGAATTTCAAGAGCTTCCATACATTGAACGGACAAAGAGGTATCCAACAAATCCGACGAGGTTAATCCTAAATGCAGGTACTTGGCTTCTTCTCCGAGATATTGGCCGACATTATTAATGAAGGCGACCACATCATGTTTAGTCTTTTCTTCCAATTTTTTAACTTCATCGATATCAAATTTCGCCATCTTTTTGATGGCTTCCATAGATTTTTTGGGGATAAGATCCAGTTTACACATGGCCTCACAGGCAAGGACTTCAATCTTGAGCATAATATCCATTTTATGCTTTTCCGACCATATATTACCCATTTTGGACAATGTGTAACGTTCTATCATGAATACTCTCCTTCATTTTTCGTTCCTTTCTCAAAAAGAAATGAACGTGGTCCGCTGACCCGCGAGATTTTACCGATAAAAAAACCGGCTAGCTCGTCCTTATAAAAGCGGCCTTTGAGATAAATTTTATGAAATTAATTTTGGATTTTTTTCTTCTAAACATGTGTTTGAAATTTTCTGTATGGGTGTTTTGAACGAAGCTAATATATCAGAGATAAAATTTGCGGTCAATCAAAAAACGTCAGGAATAGTATAAATTTGTATTCGTAACAGACTTAAAATACTGGAAACAAATAACTTATAGTATTAAGCTTTTTTTAAGCGACTGAACGAATTATGCGTGGAATTTGAATATTTTCTGAAATGAAATTCAAAAATAGTTTTTCACTTTGAAAATTAGTAAATTATCTGCGCCATTTAAGGCGGGGATAATTTACTCAAACCATGAAAATAAAGAACTTAGGGTTCTACATTCTCTTTTTTTATCCGGCTTTGAAAATATTCGGCCATAACAGTCATGGATGATTTTATAATTTCCGGATTTGAATTAGTCAGCTTTGACCCAGCCGGTGTTTTTAGGAATGCATTGATAGATCTTAGTTCTTCTTCTGTATATACATTCGCGTAAACGGGAATGAGCGCCCGGATAATATCTGTAATCAACAAAATTTCTTTTAATTTTTCTTTCTGATCATCAGGCGTTTTTTTAAGGACTAACTCGATATTCCGCTGAATATTATACCTGGCACCGATAGCTTCTATATGTTCCAAGACTAAAAGGACTTTGGTGGGAGGGATTTCCGGAAAGCCGTTGGCATCAATTTGACTCGGATCCCATTGAAATTGTTCTTCATCGCTCACAATTCTTTCGATTTGCTCATTGTAATACTGTTTGGTCTCTTGGCCTACCATGACTTTGATATAATAATTTCCTTTTTCCAAGATTTTCGCCCGTATCACTTCACCATTCTTTAGATAAATAATATCCGCCTGAGCAGGCATGCTTAGAAGGATTGAGAATACAGCCAAAATAAATATTTTTTTCATGTCATCGTCCTCTTTTAATTTTGCAGCATTATTCCAAAATTATTTAATGATAAAATAGTTTATGATCAAGTTTAACATATTTAATTCCAGCCTGTCATTATATTCATTATTGATTGGCCAAATAAATTATGTTAGTATGTTGACCTTATGATCGAACAAATCAGAACACAAATTGACAAGAGCCTGTCTTCTTTCATGGAACAGGTCAAAAAAGACTATAAACTGCATTTAGTCAGCCCCGTCCTGTATGAAAGCATCAAAGAATTTACGTTAAGAAAAGGGAAACGCATACGGCCTTTGCTGTTGATCCTCAGTTATAAAGGCTTCTCGCCCGTCGGAAAAAAAATTTCACCGACCATCTATAATGCCTCCACCTGCATCGAACTGCTGCATAATTTTATGCTGATTCATGATGACATCATCGACCGCTCAGATCTTCGTCGGGGAAAACCTACTCTTCATAAACTTTTGGGCAAAGCGGTCAAGACCGATGATCCTAAAAAATTGGGCTGTGATTTGGGTATTGTGGCTGGAGATATTGTTTATGCTTTAGCCATTGATGCTTTTTTGTCGATTAAAGAATCACCGGAAAGAAAAGAACGAGCGCTGAAATATTTTATTCAAACCGCCGCCTTCACCGCCATGGGGGAATTTATTGATACCATTCATGGAGTAGAAAAATTGAATCGGGTTAATGAGAAGGATGTTTTCCTGAATTACACCTTAAAAACCGCCCGCTACACATTTGATTGTCCGCTCGTCACAGGAGCGATTTTAGCCGGCGCTAAAGAAAGTGATATTAAAAAATTATCTGAGTTAGGTATTTCCGTCGGACAAGCCTTTCAAATCCAAGACGATATCATCGGTATATTTGACACCGAGAAAAATATCGGAAAATCTATATTAAGCGATTTGGATGAATCCAAAAAAACACTTCTCGTTTGTCACGCCAATCGACATTTATCCAGTCATAAACGCCGTCAATTTCTGAAATATTTTAATAAACCAAAAAAGTCTTATAATGACTTAGTCGCCGTCAGAAAAATTTTTATATCTTCGGGAAGCCTGCAATACTGCATGGACCAATTAAATCAACGCGTGGTAAGCACAATCAAAAAACTTCGCAGTTTGAAAATGCAGGCCAGCTATCGGCAAATTATTGAAGACGCCATCTTTCAGCTCTTTAAACATTCCACGGTTATCGCCCAGCAGTACAATATAAAAACATCTTTTCAAAAAGAATCCCGCTAGTACAATCTTGTACACAATTCGTCGAGAACCATCATCCCGCGATGCGTTGTTTTAAGATGACCGTTTTGAAAAACCAATAATCCTTCCTGAATAAAATGATCAATCATATCTTTTCGATGAGACTCTAATACACATCCATACTTCTCTTCGAGCTTAGGCAGATCAATTCCTTTAGCCATCCTTAATCCGAACAATAAGGCTTCTTTTAATCGCTCTTGAGAACTTAGTGTTTCCGTCGATACCGGTTGAAGATTATTTTCCTCCGCCATTTTTAAGTAATCAGAAAACCGATCCACATTTTGAAACCGTTTACCTTGTATGTGTGAATGGGCGCTGACACCTAAGCCCAGATAATCCCCGCATTCCCAATAATTCATATTATGGAGCGATTCATAACCTTTTTTGGCGAAGTTGCTCACTTCATACTGTCCGTATCCATGCTTTTTGGTGTACTCGAGGACGATTTGAAAATGTTCCGCCTGTGTATCAGCGTCTAAAGGCTGGACATTTTTTGTATAAAAACGGCTGTTCGGCTCAATGGTTAAAGAATACAAAGAAATATGTTCGCTGTTCAGGCTGATCATATTGTCGAGATCTTCCATTAATTGTTCTTTGGTTTGATCAGGAAAAGAAATCATTAAATCGCAGCTCACATTCTTAAAGCCCGCGCGGCGAATTAAATGAAACGATTCAATCGCCTTTTCTCGACTATGAATTCGGCCAAGATATTTTAAATAATCATCACGGAATGTTTGAATGCCTAAACTAATTCGATTAACACCGAGGTCCCTTAACGCGATTAATTTTTCTAAATCCAATCCCTCCGGGTTTGCCTCAATGGTAAATTCAACATGATGATTTATTTTAAAATTATTTTTAATGAATCGCATCAAATCATTTATTTGATGAATATTCAATGTGGTGGGCGTGCCCCCGCCGAGATAAATGCTTTTTATTTCTACCCCTCGATAACCTAGGGCTTCTTTTTTCAAGGCGTCAATATATTGATCGGCCCTTTTTAATTGCCCAACAGTGACAACGAATGAGCAGTAAAAACATTTTTTATCGCAGAATGGAATATGAATATATAAACTATGCATTTTAAAATTTTTTAGAATTTAATTCGTAATTTTTATTAATAATTTTTTATTTCTATAAAACTTTTTTGAGTAAAATTTTATGAATTTATAAATATTTTATTCTCCGTCGAGATTTTGGCCATTTTCTAATTTTATAAATATTTTTTTTGTAATAAATTTTTTTGTCATATGAAAATAATCAATTTAATTTTTGCATAAAGAATGCGTTATGCTATTATTAAAATATAATTTAGAGATAAAGAATCTCTATAAAGGAGGGTTGATAAATGGCCGTTAAGAAAAAAGCTGCAACAAAGAAGAAAGCAACAAAAAAGAAAGCTGCTAAAAGAAAGTAATCTTTCTTAAATAAATAAAAACCCTCTGGATGAACCAGAGGGTTTTTATTTTTGATGGAATAAATTCTTTTCATTTTTTCTTCTTCTTCATTATTTGCGCGTACTTCTCAGGCATATTGTATTTCATCCACTCCAACCCGTATAATTTCAGCCAATCTTCCGTAGCCGTTTCCAGGCCGATGCTGTATCCCGCTTTTTGGCTTTCAATCCACAAATGTTTATTGATTTCCTCGACGACACGCTTATCATTGACTATATCTTGAATATTCACGTCTCTTTATTCCTCCATTTTTCTTCACGACATTTAAATTCTTTTACTTGCCTTTTAAAACACACCTATTCGCTGAACATTCGCACATGGTGCACATCAAATCGGCATCACCTTTCACCTGAGCAAAAATAAAATTACCGCAGACCGGATTGTGAGGATCAACAGGTTCACAAACACAATCAGAATTATCCATACAGTAAGTTTCACTCTCAAAATACTGAGCTTCGGGGTACCGTGAAATGATTCTTCCGGTTATTGAATCAATCAAAATAGTCAATCCCAAACGTCCATCATGTTTGATATTACATATGTCACTCAAAGTAAACTGAACGACCCACGCGCTTTCAATACATGTGACCCATCCGCTGTCACATGGTTTCACTACTTCTTTATCGATGCAATTTTCCAATCGTCCATCGTACAATTTGTATAATAACTCAGCTTCCTTCGTGCTTTCCGCGATGATCAGCGCTTGTTTTCTCGTCAATTCTACAGCAAAAGCATTGTTAGATAATACTAAAAATACCAGGCAGAACCAAAACTCTCGACGGAAATATTTGCATATTGTCATTTTTAAACCCTCGCTAATTTTCTAGCATATGTCCATTTGGACGCTAATACACCCAACTCATACAGTACGACCATCGGGATAGACATAATAATTAATGAAATCACATCCGGCGGCGTGACAATCGCACTGATGATGAGTATCAAGATGATGGCCACACGTCGCTTCTGTATTAAAAATTCCGGTGTAGCAATACCAATGGCGGTTAAAAAAATCAAAACAACCGGTAATTCGAAAATGATTCCAAACGCAAACACCATTGTAATAAAAAATGAGACATAATTATTTACGGTAATCATAGGAACAAGCCAATCACTGGAAAAACCTAACAGAAAATATAAGGACATAGGCAGGGCGACAAAATAGGCGAAACAAACTCCCATAAGGAAGAAAATCAAAGACAGTGGCCCGTATAGGGCGGCATATTTCTTTTCTTCGTCTCTCAAACCAAGTGCAATAAAACTCCAAACTTGATAAAGAATCACCGGTAAGGCAATGACAAATCCACCCAAGAGGGTTAAAAGCATGCGGGCAACAAAGGCATCAGCGGGGGACGTAAAAACCAATCGGCCGACGGGTTTCACGATTAAAAACATAACATGATCAACAAAACTGTAAAAAATAAATGCACCGACGATCATTCCCAATAAAGATTTGATCACCCGGACTCTCAACTCTTCGATATGATCCCAAATCGAATTGGACGGGTCACTATTTGGCATCGGATTCTTTTGCGGCTCCTTTTACTTCATTTTCTAACTCTTTCCCGGCTTTTTTAAATTCTCGAATAGCCTCTCCGAGTGACCGTCCCATTTCCGGCAATTTCTTCACACCGAATAACAAAACAAAAACAACAGCGATAAAAATAATTTCTCCAGCTCCTATTCGACCCATATTTCCTCCTTGAAAATCCAATCATTAAACGAATGCTATTTATATTTTAAGCCAATCCGTTTTGTTTGCATAGTTTATATCTGTGAATTTCCATCGGAATGATTACTTTCCCTGAAAATAAATTAATTTCGGATTATTAACGATTTGATCTGTTGTTTTTACATCCAATATTTTGATTAAAAATTGGTATTTCTTTTTTGATTTTAATCCGTTGGAGTTATCAATAAAGACAATCATTTCTTTATCGGTTAATTCCTTTTGTGTTAATGGAGGTTTCGTTTCCGATATGACCATATGGGCCGGTTGGCATGGTTTACAAACAGCACCTTTAGGGC
>JAGOSC010000086.1 GCA_018062515.1 Candidatus Omnitrophota bacterium | reverse complement strand
GTTGAGCTCGCCCGCACCCAGCGGTGACAATTAATTTCTGACCTAGTGGATGCGTATGCCACGCTGTTCGCGCGCCGGGCTCGAAAGTCACACTGTTTCCGACGGCACGGGCAGGCTCCTTAGCGACGAATAGGGGATCAATTCTTACTGTACCGGTAAAGTAGTCAGCTGGCCCTTTTCCTGATGGTTGCGAACCACTGCGTTTGATTTCCATGTTTAAATTCCTTTTTTGGCCAAATTTGCGAATCGTCTACCATTCAACCGCCAAATTTCTTTTTTAATTTTGCAGATTTAGGTTCATAGGCCATCTTGTATTTCCCTGTCTTATCCGGAGAGTATATTTTATAAGGCTCTCTCTTTTTATTTATTTGAGAACGAAGTCTATAAAATAAATCCAAATTGTTATTTAGAAATGATTCTCCATAAATTTTTAAATCATTTTTTGCAGCTTTGACTTGCTTTAAAAAAGCTCCTGTTGTTTTGTTTTTCAGTGAATATTCTTCGGCTTCTTTTTGCCCCAGTTCAACCATAAAATGCCAAAGACCGACACTATTCCAGTCCAGTTCTGGCCACTCTCGATCGCCTTCTCCTAATATTATGCTCCAGTACTCTGCCATTTCTCGGGGATTAACATTTGCATAAATACGAATAAATTGTTTATTTCTTTTATAGACTCGCTTTGCAAAATATTCTTCAATGCTACTAGCTTCAAGCTCGAATCCTTTTTTTAATAAAAATTCATCGAAATTTTCTTTTATAATCTGACTGAATTTCTTCAAAAATGTTTTTTCGCCAGCCACCTTTTTTCTCCCCGACGTCTGCGATCCACTGCGTTTGATTTCCATATTTAAAGATCCTTAAGCTTTCGAATCCGACCTGTCCATGTCAGTGATCTGGTCCGTTCTCAGTTCCCGTCTCTTTATCCGACTGTTCTTTCCAAATTCCATGCAAGGGCGTTCAATAAAACTATAGGTTCCCCACGATATAAGGACGACAATCACGGCGAGAAATGGCATAAGTGTTATATAATTAGAATATGTTGCTTCCGAAATAAATTGCGGGAATAAAATTGAAAATATAACATACAAAACAAGACCGTGAAGTAAATAAATACTAAAGCTGATTTCTCCTAAAAAAATTGAAGCCTTCTTATGAAACAATCCAAACATAGTGTTACCCAGCGCGATCGGAACAAAAAAAATACTTAATAAGAAAGTATGAAATGACCTAGAGGTATGCGTAAGACTCATCAAAAGTACCAAGGCAAGCAATACTACCCCAGAAAAAATATTGCTATTAAAGAACTCCCACCAGTCAGCTTTCTTGAGTCTAAACCATGCCGCATAACCACCAATCAAAAACAAAATGAAATATTCGGAATTAAACTCAAAATATGTAACGGGATGAATAAAAAGACCAATAATAAGCAAACTAAGAATGGCTACAGTCCATCGACCTCTTAAAATCGTTAAGTTAATTATTGGTAGTGAAAAGTAAAACAGCCATTCGTATTTTAACGTCCAGTCAACCCCGGCTATGATTAATTTCGTATTCGCGAAATCATTCAATTGTTCACCAAAATAGGCAAACCATCTAATATATTGTTTAATTAAAACCAAACCCGGCACATTCAGTTGAAAAGATGAAGCCGAAAAAACAATGATTGAAATAATAAAAAGTGCACAGAGATACAATGGGTATACTCGAAATACTCTTGATTGATAAATCTTAATCCAGTCGACCTCCGCTCTATCCTTCAAGAGTTTTGTCACAAAAAGAAAACCGGTAATCATAAAGAAAATAGAGACACCATCTCGACCAATGTTTTTAAAATAATTTTCTAAGGGCCGTCCCCACGCGCCCTGCGTCTTCCAGTAATAAGTGATCATAAAATGATGGATAAAAACGCCTAAAGCCAGATAACCTCTTAGCCCATCAATAGCCCCAAACCGGATTGTTTGTGACTTCAGATAATCACCCTTACAGAATCTCGTTATCAAAACGGAAAAAATATAGCAAGACCAAAAAGTAATCATTATCATGAAAAAGTCGATTATTATTTTCAAAATTGTCACCCTTTCACCTTTTTGAACTAACACGCGAAAACATTTATCCGAGTCTTATTTGGAAGCTATGGCTTTATTTTAAAGTCATATATTTTGGCTAGACGTGATAGGTAGTTAGATTCTTTGAGGAACAGAGGATTATTGAATTGTTTTCGTTCCTGAACCCAAATAGAGTCTTTTTTTGTGAAAATAGACATGCAATCAGATAATAAATTTTTCCCCCAAGGAATACATTCTTGACTTATACATTCCAGGCCATATTCCTTCGCAAACGAATTAAATTTTTCCGCCGTCATGCTAACAGCTCTCCAATTAGTTTCTGTATCGATGAGCTTGAGTTTGTTTAAGATCTTTTTCATGGGTAATTTCTTTACTCTATCCAGATAATCTTTATAGTTTCCAAGATTGGAGTGATGTATAAAACCTACTCCGTTTTTTTTCAATTTAAGTGAAATTTGCTTCAAATACTCACGGATGACTTCTTCTTCAACATGCACCAAAGAGTCGAAGCTGAAGACAAAATCGATAGAATTGTCTGAGATCATGGCTAGGGATTTACCATCATTGACATGATACGTTATATGCGGACAGTCTTTAAATCGTTCTTTGCAGGAAGAAATACATTTTTCGACCAAATCTACAATAATTAGCTGCTGACATTGATCCTTGAGGTAATGAGTCCAGCGTCCGTAGCCAGGGGCAATTTCTAAAATGGTTCCAGTAGGAACGAATTTATGAAAGCGGGGTAAGAGGGTGCCAAACCATTGCAGATCAACGCTACCCCAGGCCTCAGACCATTTATCACCTTGGGTATTCCAGTGATAAGTTTCCCAATTTTTTTTATTTTCTTCGATTGTAGGCATAATTGAAAGTGGTTAATCCAAAGAATTTCCGATGTTATCATGGATTTTGAAATTTTACAACTAAACAGTTTTAACCGCTCATTTTTTATTGTTTTTGGGGGCAAGTCCAGTGTCCCCGGAATACCAGTAAAATGCCACAATACTTTTGTTGAAAATCTTTGCAAAAAGTCGGCCAAATCAACTTCATTCATATACTACCCCTAGATCGGGCTCATTTCGTCGTTTTCTAATCAGGAATTCCGGGGACGCTATTTCTTAGATGATTGCTGAACCTAAAAGCGTTATTCATCTCACTTCTCCACCCGAAAAATACCGCTATAAATATAGACCCCTATCTCGGCTTTTTAAGCGCTTGTTTAGGAGGGACAATTGTTCCTTCAATATGCGTATTGCCCCAACGGACTAGTTCGATCAAAAGCGGCCGAAGATCTCTTCCGCACCGGGTCAGGACATGCTCATATCGCAGCGGTTTTTTTTGGTAGGGGCGTTTCTCAATAAGGCCGAATTCCTCCAGCCGCTTGAGCCGCTCCGTCAGAATATTCGTCGCAATTCCCTCGGGAGACTCAAGGAATTCATTGAACAGTTTTTTCTCAAGAAACAACATATCCCGGATGATCAAAAGCGTCCACTTATCCCCAATCAAATCCAGAGTATTCGTCACCGGACATGGAGAACGATCGAGACATCCCTTTATTTTTTTACTTGTTTTTAAGTTTTTCATTTTTTCATCATATCAAATATTAAGGGGCACATACTTTAAAATTGTTTGAAAGTATGCGCCCCTCATTTTAAATAAATTTTATTTACCCGCTTTTGCGCTAAGAGCATCTTGAACAAATTGGGTATAATTTTTATAACACTTTTGATAAAAAGGCTGAGCCTGTAAACCGGCCTGCCATTTTTTAATCGCCGGATATTTTTCCAAACTGACTTTTGCCAATTCAGAAGGATCAAGCACAGCTAATAAATTAATATCGGCAAGGCTGAATTCTTTCCCCGCTATATAAGGATTCTGAGACAGTTGTTTTTCTAAAATCGGAAAATATTTGTCGAGAAACTCGAGCCCGACTCTAATAGATTCCTCATCAACTTTTTGACCAAACGCCGGAGCAAAAGAACGATTATAAAGAACACGGCCCATCGCGTGCGCCACATGAATAGAGGTATAATCCGTCCACGCGTCGATGATGGCGCGTTTTTTAACATCTTGCGGATAAATCGGTGAATTATTAATAGTGGCTAAATAACGGTTAATGGTATTACTTTCAAATAATTTGAAACCATCCACGTCAATCGCGGGAATTTTACCGGTGGGACTGATACTTTGATATTCCGGCGTCTTCGTCTCACCCGCCATCGGATTCGTTTGCACTATATCATATTGAAGATTTAAATAATTGAGGCAATACCTCACCTTGCTGATATTATTGGAAAAACCAACCCCATAAAGCTTAATCATATATTCCTCCTGGTTAAAAATCTTTTATCAACTTGCTTTTTGCAAGTGACACGAAATAAAGTACCATAGTCACTTTCAAAATGCAAGTTAAATTAGGGACAGACCCTATTTCATTCGTTATTCCCCTCATTTCTCGACACCAAAAATAACACTATAAGGGCCGGCGTCCTTTTAATATCTTTTTACCGACGGTAAGAAATTCTTTGGCTTTATCAACTAAGCTTTCCGCGCTTTTCTTTGAGTATTCGTCGTAATCAGCATTTTCTCTCAAAGTTTTTGCCATTTGAAAAGCTTCCACCAATGATACATCCAATACCCGCTCGGTAACAAACAAGGCTTTCATGGCCACAATCAAACAATAGTGACTTTTTTCCCGATACCCCCTGGAGTATAATAGCGCTCGCGCCGTGTGAAACATGGAATAATAGGCTTGAATGGTCGCCCATTTTTCACGGTTCTCACTTAACGATTGTATAGCAGCCTTTAAATCGTCCTGTGCTGCTTTTAATTCGCGTTTAACTGACGCTTTGACGTCGGGAAATTTTACAATTTTATTTTTGTGTAGGCACTCTTCAAATTCATGACCCGTTATATCTTTTCCCATAAGACAATTCCTTGCTGTATTTCTTTAAAAAAAATTGGCTCTTTGGCCTCTAACTGAATATATTCCTGCGGAGTCTTTACTAATAACTGAATTGTCCTTTTGGATTTGGTTTCAGGAATTAATTTACGAATACGATCTTTATCACGGCTCACAACCAGAATGTCAATATCACTTTCTTGTGTATCCTCGCCTTTCGCGCAACTTCCAAACAGAACAGCTCGGTCGGCAAAAGGCCTTAACTTATTAGCAATACTTTCAAGTGCGGCGACATTTTGTAACACCTTGAATTGACGTACTGAAGGTGAATCCATATCAACCTTATAAAAGGTCATATTTCCCTTCTTTTCTGTTTTAAGAATACCATGATGAGCTAACTCGCGCAGGCTTTGGTTTGTCCCCCCTTTACTAAGTGAGGTTTTCTCGGCAATCTCGCCACTATAATAGGATTGTTGGGGATTCTGGCAAAGAAATACCAGAATGGTTTGGGTAGATGCGGTTGAAGCTGTTATAGGAATCATGCTTATCCTTTTGATTCATAATAATGAATCTAGATTCATTTATATGAATAGCATAAACTATTCCCTCAAAAAATCAAATATAAATTATCTCCTCACTTCTCCACCCGAAAAATGCCGCTATAAGGGCCCGAGTCTTTATCCGCTGAGCCCAATTATTATTTAAATAAACAGAATTACTAAAATTTGAGCGGCCACAACTCGAAGAATCATGACAAGAGGATAAACCGTTGCATACGCGAGTGATACGGCATTGGTTTTAGATTGGGCATTCGCAAAAGCTAAAGCGGGTGGGTCAGTCATACTTCCAGCAAGAAGCCCGCAGATGGAGAAATAATTAAGTTTAAGCCAAATTCTTGCAATAAGCGCCGTAATCAACAATGGCAGAAAAGTAATTAGGGCGCCGGCCCCAATCCAGCTTAATCCGTCTCCAGCGATAAGAGTGTGCAGAAAGTTCCGTCCCGACGATAAACCGACACACGCCAAAAATAAACCGATACCGAATTCGCGCAACATAAAATTAGCGCTTTTGGGTAAATACCAGATCACCGGCCCGATATGGCCAAGACGGCTCAGGCATATCGCGGCCAATAAAGGCCCGCCGGCCAAACCCAAGCGGACCGGAACAGGAATACCGGGTAATTGAATCGGAACACTTCCGATAAGAATCCCGACCGCAATGCCGATAAAAACCGGCATTAGATGAACAGTGCCCAGCTCTTTAGGTATATTACCTAAAACACGGGACATTCTGTCGAGCGCCGCTTCTTCCCCCACCACGATCAAGGTATCAGCAAACTGAATTTCCAGATCCGGCGTGGCGATTATTTCGACATCCGCCCGGTTAATCCGGGTAACCGTCACATCCGAAAAACCGGACAAATTGATTTCTTTAATGCTTTTTCCAACAACTTTTCCCTGCGTAACAATAATCTTACGGGAAACAACCGGGCTGCTGACATCCGTTTTTAAACTAACCGCGCTCTGGCTACCGATGAGAATCAGCAAATTTTTTAATTTATTTTTTGGGCCAACCGCGTGAACAATGTCCTGAAAATGTAATACAGTATCCGGCTTGGCTAATGAGACCACATCAGCGTGCATCACTCGGGAAATGATAATATTATCCTCTTTCAACAACGGCAGGTCTCTGATTCGGACACCATTAACATTCGGATTCTCCACGCAAAAATCAAGCGATATCAAAGGCGGGGTGTTTTCAATTTGAAATTTTTCAAAATTAGACTGTTCTGTTTTCAAGTCGATTTTAAAAATAAATTTACACAAAAGCATAGCCAAGATAATACCGACAATTCCGAAAGGATAGGCCATGGAATAAGCCAGGCCCGGCAGCTGCTGTGCTTGTTCAGGCAAATTAGGCATCATGGCGAGCGTCTGTTGGGCCGCGCCCAATGAAGGGGTATTTGTAGTTGCTCCGGAAAAAAGGCCGACGGCGGAAGCCACTGGAATAAATCCGGTGACTATGTAAACGGCCGTAATCCCGAAACCGCATAAAACGATGCAGACGGCCAGCAGGTTTAATTTCAATCCGCTTTTTTTCAATGAAGAAAAAAATCCTGGCCCAACTTGTATACCGATTGAATACACAAACAGAATCAGCCCCAACTCACGAGAAAATTCAAGTATGTGCTGATTCACTCCAAATTGAAAATGCCCAAAAATAATCCCGGAAAAAAGCACTCCCGCGATTCCCAGCTTAATACCAAATAAAGAAACGCTCCCGATCATAATGCCTAATG
>JAGOSC010000085.1 GCA_018062515.1 Candidatus Omnitrophota bacterium | reverse complement strand
TTAGGTGTTTTTTTAGTGGGCCAATATGTTAAGACCAGTATTGAGAATCAAACCAAGGCATTAGCCGCGGATTATGAAAAAAAATCAGCCGCTCAAACAGCTGCTCTTCGTAAAGAAATGGAAATCAAGGATCGTGAATTACAGAAACAAATGCAGGCTATGATTCAGCAACAGCAAGCGGCCATGGCCCAACAAATGGCGAACCTTCCAAAGGGCGCTGCGGGAAAACCGGGTTCCGGTGTACCTACACAAATTGTGGATAGCACCGTATTTGCGTCCATTACGCCACCGGGAAAAAGAGCCATGACGGTCATGATTGATTCATTATCGGCCGTCGGTGGTTTAATCAATCCGGGAGATTTTGTGGATATCCTTGCCGACTTATTAGTACCCAATGCACAAGATCCTCAAGAAAAAACACCCATAACATCCGTATTATTCCAAAATGTGCAGGTTCTGGCGGTTAATTCTAATTTTAAGCCCGTGGGAAGCGCATTAACTTATCAGCAGCAAGAAAAATCTAGATCTCTAAATATTACCTTAGCCTTGTCACCGGAAGAAGTCGGTCTTATCACATTTACTCAAAAATATGGACAGTTAAAACTAGCCTTACGATCACCTGTAGAAAAAGATACAAAATCTTTAAACGTTGCGGCGTGGGATTCATTGTCAGACTACGTTTTAGATAAACAAGGAACAGATTTAAATTTACCCAAAACCAAAAAACAATCAAAACAAAAAGAAGCTGTAGAAACCGAAGAGATTGAAGCAGAGAGCGCGCCTTTTGTTGAAATCTTTCGGGGAGGGCAGGAGCTATAAATTATGAAAACAATCACAAAACTTTATAAAAATAATTTTTATTTTCCAATTACAGTGATCTTGTTTGGTTTGTTAATTTTTGGAATTCCCAGAACCTGGGCTCAAGATTTAGGGGCATCTGAAGACGCCGTCGATACTCTTTATATGGATGAAGTTAATATGGTGTTAGGAGAATTGACTCAACTGAAAGTATATTCTTTAACGCGATTGTCTATGACGGATCCGGAAATTGCCGATATCCTTGATGCCAGCGACGGAGAAGTCTTGCTTATTGCTAAAAATATCGGACAAACGCCTTTATTTATTTGGGATGAAAATGGAAAGCGCGTCATCATGATCAATGTGTCTGGAGCGGAATTAAGTGTCGTTAAAGATAGAATTCAAAAACTTCTTAATGACGCCGAATTGGATCATGTTTATTTATCCGTTAATAAAAATGAAGGAAAGGTGGTTATTACCGGAACCGTTCCTGATTATAAAGAATCTCAATACCAAGACATTGTTTCTGGTTTTGATCAACACATCATGAGTTTAGTTGAGCAAGAAGATATAGAAGATTTAGTTCAAGTTGATGTTCAAATCACAGAACTGAATACTACTTTGTCAAAAAGTTTGGGTATTGATTGGTCAGGTGGAAGCGCCAATGGATTTGCGATAAATTTTGAAGAAGAACTTCCCGAACAAAATGAGTTTAAGGATATGTTTAAGATCGGCGATTTCAGCCGGACGGACACATTACTCGCAACCGTTAATGCTTTATTAGAAGAAGGTATGGGGCGAATTCTTTCCCAACCTAAATTGGTTGTTCTTAGCGGAGAGCCCGCCACGTTCTTAGTTGGTGGAGAAATTCCTATTCGTACAACGACAAGCACCGGAACAGCAACTCAGGAAAATGTGCAGTTTAAAGAATATGGTGTTGGGATGACAATCACTCCAACCATTCGAAAAAATAAAATAGACATTGTTGTGAATTTAGAAATCAGTGATGTGGATGCTTCAAATGCCGTCGGTGATGATGTAGCGTTTGTCACCCGTAGTGCGAGTACACAAGTATTTTTAGATGATGGCCAAACCATTGTGTTAGCGGGGTTGATTCAACATAAGCAAAGTGAACTGGTTAAAAAAGTACCTTTCTTAGGTAATATTCCTTTTGTGGGCATTCCCTTTAGATCCAGATCAACGCCGACGCCGGATACAGATACTGAATTAGTTATTTCATTAACACCGCATAGGATTGATACTGGTTTAAATCCTTTAACCGCTACAGAAAAAGCGCAAAAAGAACAAGCGCCTCGTTCAATAACGCCTAGAACAGTCTCGGCAACGGAACCAAAATCTGTTTCAACTATGATTCCCGACGAGATGAAAGATTATGTACGAGAAGTACAAAAGAAAATATCTCAGCGAATCATTTATCCCGCTGAAGCTAAAGAATCCGGTTGGGAAGGGACAGTCAAATTAGGCCTCCATATTTTAAGTGATGGAACTTTAGCTTACGCTTTAGTTAAGGAATCCTCCGGTCACGAAATTTTTGACGACTATGCGCTTGATACAGCCAAAAATAGCGCTCCTTATGACGGATTTCCCGCAAATAGCGACCTGCAGGAGTTAAACGTCACCATTCCTATTGTTTATAGTTTGCAAAGAAACTAACAACAGGATATAATAGCTTTTCAATCTTTTAACTTATTTCTGTATTTTGAAAGTAAGCTATGGACTGTAAAGTTATTACCATATTTAGCAGTAAAGGCGGAGTAGGAAAAACATTAACTGCCGTCAATCTCGCCGCTGCGCTAAGCAAATCCGAAAGTAAAGTTTTGTTAATTGATTTGGATTTTCAGGCCGGTCAAGACATGGCGCGCATGTTGAATTTGACGGCCCGCAATTCTATCGTGGACATTATTTCGCTTTTGCAGCAAGGCAAAGATGATTTCGATATAGGGCAACATATCGTTAAACATTCAAATAGCTTGCATTTTATTCCCGCCGTAAAAAATAATAATCAAATAGGCTATCTGACGCCGGATAACGTAAAACCATTCTTTAGCGCCGCTAAAAAGCAGTATGAATACATTATTATCGACGCTGGGCGTTCTTTTAGCGAGATTCTAATTTCAGCTTTAGATTTTACGAATTTGATTTTACTGGTGGCGACACCGGATGTTTTATCTGTCTATCAAATCAAATGGTGTTTGGAGATATTCCAGAATTTGCAATATCCGATGCAGATGATTAAGTTAATTTTGAATCGATCAGAGAGCCGCGGGAGCGTGGCATGGCAAGAAATCAGGTCTGCCATACAGGTGGAAATATTCGGACATATTCCTTCCGACGGGAAAACCGTCGGAATGGCTTTGAATAGCGGTATTCCTTGTGTTTTAGATTATCCCAAAAGTCCTGTTTCCGAGGCGTTCTTTAAAATTGTATCTGCCTTGAAGAAGGAAAATATTTATGTCCAAACGAGCGATCGAATCAAGACTCGATCGACGGAAGGGTTATTTTCTCCCGGATCTTTTTGGAAAAAACGCGGAGTTTCTTCACAGGCATCGGGCCCGGCGGTTAACCAGTATGCATCGGAGGAAGATGAAACGATTGCCTTAAAGAAAAGGATTCATGAAAAATTAGTTGAACGCTTGAATCTCGACGGTATTTCGGCTGATGCCTTGGCTGATCCGGAATCCGCCGATAAAATAAAAAAAAGCGCTGAACAAGTGGTACTTACAATATTACTGGATGAGGCGGGAGGAAAAATTAGTAGTCAAGAAGAGCGCTCAAGGATCGTTCGCGATATCATTAACGAAGCGCTCGGATTAGGACCTTTGGAAGATTTTTTGGCTGATCCCGACGTTACGGACATTATGGCCAACAATAAAGATGAAATATATGTGGAGAAGAATGGGAAGTTAATATTTACCAATAAAAAATTTGTTTCTAATGAAAAAATGCGTTCTATTATTGATCGCATCGTCGCTCCGCTCGGTCGACGAATTGATGAATCCACGCCGATGGTGGACGCGCGACTACAAGATGGCTCACGTATCAATGCGATAATCCCGCCGCTGTCTTTAGCGGGCCCTATGATCACCATTCGAAAATTCGGCCAAGAAAGAATTGAGATCAATGACCTCATCAATAAATATCAAAGCATTACTAAACCTATGGCGGATTTCTTACAGGCGAGCGTTGTCAGTCGGAAGAATATTATTGTCGCCGGCGGTACCGGCGCGGGAAAGACGACTTTGCTCAATGTGGTTTCAGAATTTATTCCCAACGATGAACGGATTATTACGATTGAAGATGCGGCTGAATTAAAACTCAAAAAAAGTCATTGGGGTAGATTGGAAACGCGTCCGGCGAACATGGAAGGAAAAGGACAAGTCACCATTAGGGATTTATTTATCAATTGTTTAAGAATGCGTCCCGATCGGATTGTCGTCGGGGAATGCCGTGGTCCGGAAGTCTTGGACATGCTTCAGGCGATGAACACCGGGCACGACGGATCTATGACAACGCTTCATGCGAATTCAACGCGCGATGTTTTAACCCGTATGCATTCTATGATTTTGTTAAGCGGGATTGAGCTTCCGGTGAGAGCGATTAATGAAATGATATCTTCAGCGGTTCAATTAATTATTCATATCAATCGTTATTCGGACGGTACGAGAAAGATCACCGGAATCAGTGAAACAGCTGGGTTGACGGATGATTTTCAGCTCAAATTACAAGATGTTTTTGTTTTTAAGCAAACGGGTCTAGATACAAACGGCCGCATTATCGGTGACTTTGAAGCGACGGGATATGTTCCCAAACTTTATGAGGATTTTGTTAAGAGAGGAATCAAATTTGATAAAACCGCTTTTAATAAACCCCAATCTTAATCTCACACCATAAGAACATCTTTACTCACTATGATTATTCTCAATCGGTCAAAAAACGCGGTGATTGCCAATAAGGCGCAGATGGCCGATACTTTTCCAAGCCGAATGACGGGATTACTAAAACATAAGGAGCTTGCTCAAAATGAAGCTCTCATTATCACGCGTTGTAATTCTATCCATATGTTTTTTATGAAATTTGCTATTGATGTGATTTTTATAAATAAGGCAAACAAAGTCGTTGGTTTGGTGAAAAATATACAGCCCAATCATTTAAGCCCCATTTATTGGAGCGCCACGAAAGCAATAGAATTACCCGTTGGAATCATTTCTTCTACTCATACAGAGCTTGGAGACGATATATTATTTGAATAATTAATTGACGCAATAGGGTATGCTTGTTATATTGTTTTTTGTCCAATCTGAAAAGTGGAATTAAAATTATGGGAGTCATACATAAACTTAGGCAAGAAGTTATTGATTTCATTATCGATCAGAAAATGGATCATCCGGCTTTAGGTTGTAGGGCATTAGCGGAGGTAACTTCTGAAAAGTTTAGTATCAACGTTTCCAAGTCATCCGTGAATTCGGTAATCAAAAACTCCCAGTTAAGTAGTTCTGTGGGACGTCCGCATAGAAAAATCGAAGAAAAAATCAAGAAATTTCACATTCCTTCTGAAAAAAGACAACAGATAGTCAAAGAATTACATAAAATTCCCCTGCCGACACATACGACACCTGAAATACCAATTGAAATAAATTTGTCCAATCAGGATTTAGTTGATAACGCTTTTGAATTTCGAAAGAATGATTCTACGGAAGATGAGAAGCCGGAACCAAAAGAGATTTCAAATGATTTAAGCGTTGCGCCGGCTTCATCGAAAATACAAAAATATGCGGGCTTAGTTTTTTTACAAGCAGCTATTTGGGAAAATTTGGAAGAAGGGTTTTTAGGAAACTTGATGAGCACATTTAATACGGGCTACGATAAGAGTTTATTTGATAAACGGTGCAATGCGGCGTTTATATATTCCAGTTTGAATATTCAAGAACAAGATGATGATGTGGATTCAATTTTATCGCTCACAAATAATTTAGAATCTTTTGATGATCATATTTTTCTCAATCAGGAGATTCCCGCTCACAATCGAATTGCCTTATTATCTAAAACAGAACTCGAACTTGAACAGTTATTGAATTTTGTAGGCGGATTCTCAATTAACCTTGCGAATACGAAAACAGTCGAGTTGAGTTCTAGTCTGACCGAAATAATCGAAATGAATCATGTTAAGACATGGCTTCCGCTGAAAAGTTCTTTGGACAAACTTTCAAACACGATTATTAGTAATCGGTATCCATTAGTCTTAACCAAACCGCTGTCAGATGACGTCATTTCAAATTCTTTAATAAATTTGATCTGCGCGTTCGAATGTGTGAATGGTTATGAAATGGATAAAATAAGTCTTACGGGTGAACACGGTAACGTTTTGGCCGATTTTTCTTCTATTCCCAGATTCCCGAGAAAATTAGCTTTCGGCATTTATCCGCAAAATTTAATTTTTAACAAACTTATTAAATCAGCAAAATGGGCGTCAAAAGAACCGGTTACGGAGTGGAGCCGTTCATTTTTATTTTCCGTAGTCAAAACAGATTTTTTTAACGATCAAATGAGCGGGTTTAATAAAGAATTAGTCAATTTAACTGTCTGGAATAAAGAAACGGATAGTCCTGTCTTGATTATCATTACCAATGCATATAAAGACCACAACTATATAATTAACAAGTATTTAGAAGAAATAAATATAAATAAAAAGACCACATTTTTGGAAGAAAGACCAAAATTAACTGAATTTTCCGGCTTTACTGGAACGCAGGATTTGTTTTCACATGTTCATTTATTTCTTAAAAATTATATAATAAGTCAATATTTTGGAAATCATATTTCTGAAAGTTCTATAAATTCAATATTTTCAATGATTTATAAAATAGGTGGAACGATTAGTTTAAGTGAGAATAAGTTGATTTTTCGTATGAATATTCAGGAAAATGATCCTATTTTCAATGATGTTAAACAAGTTACCCAGAGAATTAATCAGCGAGAAATCATGGATTACTCTGGAAGAGTGATAAAAGTTCACATATAGGCGGAAAAAAGCCTGGTTTAGCCTTGACAGAGTGAAGTCATATGTTATACTTTTAACACTTTAGGAAATATTTTATATATTTTACTATTCTTCTGCGGAGAATTTCATGATCGCCCAACTTGGTACTAAAGTAAATTTATTTAATTACTGTTCATTGAAACAAAGATGATCATAGCCTCTATGTAAACATAGGGGCATTTTTTTTGAAAAGAGTTGTATACACCGAAAAGGTGTTTTATTCTTCAAAATGGACCTAACGGTCACTTTTGAAGTGTCAAGCTGGGGTAAGGCCTGGTTTGGCAATATAGCTCGCAGGGTTCTATCACAAATAATGTGAGTAGGGCAAAAATTATCTGAGAAATACGTAAGGTGGTTACGATGAGGCTAATAAAAGCAGTCAGAAACAATAAAAAAGGACAAAGTATAATAG
>JAGOSC010000084.1 GCA_018062515.1 Candidatus Omnitrophota bacterium | reverse complement strand
ATTCTATACCGTACAACGTGTCATTGACGGCGACACATTTAAACTCACTAATGGGGAATCAGTTCGTCTAATAGGTATAGATACACCAGAAAGCAAAAAGAACAAAAAAGCAAAACGTGACTCAGATAAAACCCAAAAAGACCTTGAAACCATTACCTCCATGGGCAAAGAATCAACCCAATTTGTAAAAAAGAACCTATTATCAAAAGGCACTGAAGTCCTCCTAGAATATGATGTAAAAAAAAAAGATCGATACGGAAGAATATTAGCTTATGCCTATAAACTTGAACCATCCAATCAATTCAATCCAAACACCATGGTAAAAAGAAACAACCAAACTTACCTATTCATTAACGCCATAATTATAGCCAAAGGTTACGCCTCACCTATGACCATCCCACCTAATGTCAAACATGCCAATTTATTCCAAAAGCTCTATATAGAAGCCCGGGAAACTAATCAAGGATTATGGAAAACTCCCTAACCTATACTAATAATATAATCAATTCAGATTATTCCATCTAAACCCTAATCCTATCCAAGTCATATCATCAATACAATATCCTAAAAGTATTTAAACAATACTCTCCCTCTTTATTTAATTAAAATCCTAAGTCTCCCGATCAATGCGGGGCTTGGCCAAGACCACTATCCAGAAACCATACCATGGTTGAGGGAGAGTGGTCTTGGGCAATTTGTATCGCATTGCGATACTAAACCCCATGCAATCGGGAGACTTAGGAGACTCAAAAATTACAAAACCATTACACCGGTGTAATTCATCTGTAAGTCATTTGTAATTTTCAGTTCAACATTTGAACTTGATTTATTGGACAGGAATGAGGATTTCTGGTGAGTTATTAGCCGGGGAATTGACTAAGGTAGATACTTCGTAGGTTTCCATATCAGCCGCTTTATAAGAGGTGAGAAGTTTTTTAACTGTTTCCATATCGGTTTCATTGAGCCACTCTTCTTCTTTTCCTTTAGGTAAAATAACCGGCATCCGATCATGGATTTTTTCCATTAATTTATTAGGTGCAGTCGTTATTATGGAACAGGAAATCAATTTATCCTGCCAAGTTTCCCATATTCCAGCGAAAGCGAACGTTTCATGAGTTTTAAGTTTGATACAAAAAGGCTGCTTCTGTTTTTCTGTTCTTTTCCATTCAAAGAAATAATCCGCAAGAATCAAACAACGTTTCTTTTTTATAGCATTACGAAAAGAGGGTTTTTCGAATATGGTTTCAGCTCGGGCATTAATCATTTTATAGCCAATCTTCTCGTCCTTTGCCCAAAAAGGAACAAGACCCCATTTCGCTTGAGTCAATTCCTTGGGAGATTCATTTAATATGACCGGCACATTCTGACCAGGGATGATGTTATACCGAGGCACAAGATCAAAGTCGATTTTCTTTAAACGAAATAATTTCTTTATTCGTTCGTTATCTTTATTTGTGTATCCGTATCGTCCGCACATAATTCAATGTCATGGTGATGCATAAAATCATAAATCTTTGCTTCATCCACAATGGCAGTATTGAAGTTGGTTTGAATATAATTTTTCACATGCTGGCTTAATCCAAAAGACGTAATAAAAAATCTGGTTCTGGAGTTTTGATTTATCAAATGATTTAAATGAGTAAATTGTAGCAACCTATTATTTTCAGAATGGAATCCATATCCTAAAATATAGACAATGTCTGCGCTATTGATAATTTCAATATAGCTTCTTGGAATATTATCCTCGCCAATAACCTTAATATTTGGAGTTATCGTCTGTAGTTTCTTATAATACTTTAGTTTTTCATCAGTCCTTAACTCTTGACCAAAGGCGACATCATTCTTCACATCATATCCTTCTTCCCATGACATTTTACCGGGCTTGCCATATACATGTTCAAATTTTATTTCATTAATTATTTTATGAGCATCTTCTTTTGTTATCGAATAATAATTTTGTATAGCTGCAAATAAAAAGAACTCGATACAGCGATCATAATTGAAAATAATAAATTCAAAAGTATTGTGTTTTAAAAACCGCTTTAAATCGTCCAATTCCGGAAATCGAAAAAATCTTCCAAATAATTCTCTCAACCAATTATCTTTAAATTTAAATAATTCATTTTCATTCTTTACCAAGGTTTTATTTTCATTGTCTAATATTTCAGTTAGTATTGTAGCTCGACCAAATTCCCTTAACAGTTGCTCTTTTGACTTACTTAAAAAATCATCAATGGAAATGGCACCGGAAAAATATAACTTTTGCGCATATCTTTGTATGCTTTTTTCTGGCGTTGGCCCTTCATGTTCGACACCTAAGTAACTCCAAATATGTGTGAACAAGTCAATCAATTCCTTATTTGGGTTCTCCCATTTTTTGTATATCTTTTCTAAAAGGTCGATTCCTGGCGGAAAATTGAAACCTACCGACGCCCCCGCTCCTATTATAAATACTCTTTTCTTACCCATTTTTACGGTATTTCCAGTAATTCTTCCCAGTTCGTTGTAAAGCGTTTAGATTTTCTCGTCTGCTTCATATGCCAAGGCTGTCCCATACCTTCTGAAGCAAGCTGAATTTTACCACAATTTACTGAAGAATTATAGTTGTCGATTGTCTGCATTAGTTTTTGATAACGTGTACCTAAATAGTAAGGATCAAGGAAATATTCTTGAGCCTGTCGTTCTGAACTTAAATCTGTTAGTACAACGCCGACCCTGTTGTATTTATATCCTTTCTTAAATATTTCCTTTAAAAGAATGCGTGTGTAATGACTTAGAAGTGGCGTGTATGCCGACGGAGGAGTGATATACATGCCTAATGAATTGTTATAGTAATCTCCCTTAAACCTATTCGTTTCAATAATCACGTGCAGGTATCCCGCTAATAAATTCTGCCTGCGTAATTTCACGCATGCTCGTGCAACATACGCCGAAGCAGCTTCTTCCAATTGAGCTAAGTCTTCAACTAAATAACCAAACATACGTGAGCAGGAAACTGCCTTTTTATCGGGACTAACTTCTTCCATCGAAAGACAAGAAATCCCCCTCAATTCCCAAACAGTTCTCAGCCCTGTAACCGTCATCTTTTTTCTAACTTGCCCATCGGGCATATTTTTTAAATCATATGCCGTATCAACACTTTGATTATTAAGCCATTTCTGACGTTGGTGACCAATGCCCCAAATTTTTTCCACCGGAACATTTTTTAAATAATCGTCAATATTCTCAACCAAACAAAAAACACCTGTTTTAAATACACGCTTGGATAAATAATTGGCTATCTTAGCTAACGTCTTGGTTCTTGCAATTCCCACAGAAACAGGAAGTCCTACCCGACGATAAACTGTCTCTTTAATTTTGAGTGCATAGTCTTCGATGTTAATGTTAGAAAAACCCCTAAGGAGCAAAAAAGCTTCATCAATCGAATATACTTCCAAATTTGGTGTAAATTCTCTTAGAACATTCATCACTCTCGATGACATATCACCATAAAGAACATAATTAGAAGAAAAAGCCCGAACATTCTGCTTTTTAACCAAATCTTGAATTTCAAAAAGAGGCACTCCCATTTCAATACCAATTTCTTTTGCTTCTTCAGATCGGGCAACCACACAACCATCATTATTTGATAAGACTATAATTGGTACATTTTTTAAAGAGGGATTAAAGAGGCGTTCACATGAGGCATAAAAATTATTGCAGTCTACAAGGGCGTAAAGATCGCCTTCACACGCTGTGAATGACATGGACAACCACTCCCCACACTTCAAAATCCATATTACTTGTCACCTCAATCGGTGAATAGTTCGGATTTTCAGCTATAAGAAATAAACTCCCATTATATTTCTTTATTCGCTTAACCGTAAACTCACCGTTTAAAACGGCCACAATAATTTTGTTATTGATCGCTTCAAGGGAACGGTCAACAATTAAAACACTGCCATTTTGAATGCCTGCGTTAATCATAGAATCGCCCTTTACACGTACAAAAAAAGTCGATGCTGGATGATTAATAAGATACTCATTTAAGTCTATACTCTTTTCGATGTAATCGTCAGCCGGGGAAGGAAAGCCAGCGGATATCTTGGAAAGATAAAGAGGATATTTCCGATTAGATTTTACATCATATTTTTTAATATCTAAAATCATGATGTATTTATACCATACTTATGTGTGGTTAGTCAAATAAAACAAAAAAACTCCGTTCTCGACGGTGTTTTAAGTTTTCTATTGAAATCTATGAAGTTAAAAAAGTGCCAAAACGGTTTCAAGTCAGCTGCTGTATTGAACGTCACTAAAGCTTTGCATATCTTAAACGCAATGAATTCCCCACCACATTCACCGAACTAAATGCCATGGCTGCCCCAGCAATAATCGGACTTAAAAGTATACCGAAAAATGGATATAAAACCCCGGTAGCGATTGGAACACCAAGAATATTGTAAATAAAAGCAAAAAAAAGATTCTGTCGGATATTTTTCATAACAGCCCGGCTTAACCGCAGAGCTTTGACAATCCCATTGAGGTCCCCTTTGACGAGAGTGATCCCAGCGCTTTCAATAGCCACGTCCGTCCCCGTCCCCATAGCAACGCCAACTTCAGCTTGAGCTAAGGCCGGGGCATCGTTAATACCGTCTCCAGCCATCATCACAATTGCCCCTTCGTTTTTAAATTGCTTAACAATCTCCTGTTTACTTTTCGGTTCTAATTCAGCACGGACATCGTCGATTCCCAAATCTTTTGCAATGGCCTCGGCGGTCTTTTTATTGTCTCCTGTCAACATGATTACTCTAATGCCCATTTTATGAAGAGCCTCGATCGCTTGAGGGGAAGTCTTTTTAATAGGATCGGAAATTCCAAGCATACCCACTATGTTTTGGTCGACCGCGACCCACACAACTGTCTGAGCCTTGGCTTGTAATTGCATAGATTGATTTTTGAAATCTTCGGAAATGCTGATCTTCTCATCTTCAAGAAACTTCTGTTTACCTAAGACAATCTTTTTCCCATTTAATTTTCCTTTAATCCCGCCGCCCGTGACCGATTCAAAATCTTGCACTGATTCTATCTTGGCATTTTTCTCTTTTGCATAATCAATAACAGCGCGGGCCAAAGGATGTTCACTGCTTTGTTCAATGGAGGCCGCAACACCGAGGAGGGATTGCTCATTCCAACCTTGATTCGGCACACAAGCGGTTACCTTAGGTTTTCCTTCCGTCAAGGTTCCGGTTTTATCTATCAAAAGATGGGTAATTTTTTCAGCCTTTTCAATGGCTTCCGCATTTTTGATAAGCACCCCCACCTGAGCGCCACGTCCGACACCGACCATGATGGACATGGGAGTGGCCAAACCTAAAGCACATGGACAGGCAATAATCAAAACAGCAATCGCGTTCACAATCGCATGAGCTAACCTTGGTTCATGCCCCCACATCGCCCAAACAATAAAAGTCAAAACGGAAATCAAAACAACAATAGGAACAAAATATCCTGATATGGTATCGGCTAATTTTTGAATAGGAGCACGGCTACGCTGGGCTTCGGCAACCATGTGGACAATTTGAGAAAGCAGCGTTTCGGCCCCAACCTTTTCCGCTTTCATCACAAACGATCCGGTTTGATTAACTGTGGCACCGATCACGCGGTCGCCGACAATTTTTTCCAGAGGCATCGGTTCTCCCGAAATCATGGATTCATCGACGGTACTCTTTCCTTCTGTAATAATTCCATCGAGCGGAATTTTTTCTCCCGGACGGACACGCAACATATCTTCTTTTTGAACAGAATCAATCGGAATATCTTCTTCAACACCATTACGAATACGATGAGCATTTTTCGCCGCTAATCCCAAAAGGGCTTTAATGGCCTGCCCTGTTTGGCTTCGAGCCTTTGCTTCTAATAACTGTCCTAAAATAATAAGGACGGTAATGACAGCCGCAGCTTCATAATACAGCTCAAGCCGTCCCATTTTTTTCAAAGTATCTGGAAAAATTTGCGGAAAAAAGACAGCGATCGTGCTGTAACCATACGCTGCTCCCACGCCGAGGGCAATGAGCGTGAACATATTCAGGCTCTTGTTGATTAGAGATTGCCATCCCTTAACAAAGAACATCCCTCCCGTCCATAAAACGACCGGAGTAGCCAAAATAAATTGCACGTAAGGATTTATATGATGTGGAATCAACAACGAAAGGTCAACTCCTTTGATCATTTCATCGAGAACCAACGCAATAATAGGAATCGAAAGGGCAAGCCCCACCCAGAATTTACGTGTTAAAGAGCGGATTTGTTCTTTTTCTTCATGATCGTCTCCGGTTGGATTAACCGGTTCCAAATGCATTCCACATTTCGGACAATCTCCCGGATGGTCCTGCTTTATTTCGGGATGCATGGGGCAGGTATAAATTGTTTTCCCTTCCATCTTCTTTACAGAGGGAACTGCCTGTGATTTCTGCTGAAGGAATTTCTTCTTGCAATGTTCACTACAAAAATAATGAACAGAGCCATTGTCTTTAAGAACAATGGCCTTGTCATCTTCTTTGACATTCATTCCACAGATCGGATCAATGGCCATAATTTCCTTTATTTATTATCTGGATGATGGCTAGAATGCTCGTCAGTTGATGTTGACTCATTACCTTTTGAGTCTTCCTTCATATCACCCATCATGCCCTTTCCCATCATGGGACACATACTTTTCATGTTATCCATCATTTTTTGCATGCCTTCCGTGTCCATCTTTAATTCAACTTCCTTGATGACATTTAAATCTTTGTCGTATTTGGTGAGTTTATTTCCGGCGACAACAATAATTCCTCCGTCGCTAGTGGCCACAACTTGCTTTTGCATCATCGATTGCATCATTGGGCACATTCCCATCATTTTACTATTCATCATCCCTTTTCCCATCATTCCCATACCTTTATCACCCATCGTGTCTTTGCCTTTGTCCATTTGAGCCAAGGCTAATCCTGAGATGGTTAAAACTAAAACTGCCGTTAAGAATAAAACTTTTGTCCTTTTCATTTCCTTCTCCCATTTGTTTAAGGCTGATTTATTGACAACATGTGCCATGTTTATTTTCACCTTTAGTCTTTGAACAACAAATTTGCAAATTATAAATGCTTGCAATACTTGCGCCTACTAACCAACCCAAAATAAATATCTGAATTAAACCATATATTATTGACTGAACAGACATTTCAGTTCTTAAAATTGGGCCAATATCGATTCCATGCACAAGTGTATTAAAATAAGTAATCGCCTGCTCACGAC
>JAGOSC010000033.1 GCA_018062515.1 Candidatus Omnitrophota bacterium | reverse complement strand
TGTCACACCAATGTTATTTGTATCGCCAAACTGTTCACCATAGTACTTGACCAATTCCCGGCCTAACCTTTTCCCTTTTACAGTTGAATCACTTTCGACAAGCTCAATAAACATAAAATTTGATGTCCCATACCTATACCTTCTTTGAGCTAATAAAATTGCATCGGGATTCTCCAGTTTGCCAGCATAAAAAACCACACCATCCTTTTCAACAAACAATTGTCTAGACTCTTTAGACAATAAATAATTTAAATGCCGATCTTTTTTATACCAATTCGTCAAAACATCGTCGATATCGGAGAAATTATCCGCCTTGTGAACTGAAACAGATTGGGCAGTTTCCTCAGCCGTTGTCAGCAAGGCATTATCTTTTTTCTTAGCGGAAACAGATTTAGTTTGGGTGTTTGACTTTTCGGATTTAATAAACATATAAAACGGATAATCGCTATACATCCAATTATTCTCAACTGAACCAGCATCTTTTAAAACTTTCAAGAAATCGACATTTCCTTCCGTTATCAAAGCTAATCCACCCGGCTTCAGCATGCGAACAATTTCACGGGCAATTTTAGAAGAAGCGCCGAAAAAATCCTCAGAAATACGCGATGTGTATACAAAATCAAAAGAATTAGCCTTAAAGTTTTTCTTCAAATTTCTAGCATCAGCGTGATACAACGATATTGTATTGGGGGATATCGGCCCCAACAAAGATGAGAACCGCACTTTTGCTAATTGCTCCGCTGCGTGGCTGACATAATCACCGACCATATCGACACCTGATAACTTGGAAATATTAAACGCTTTTCTTAGTAACAACAGTTCAGTAGCATCATCTCCAAAACCGATCACAAGCGCATTTTTAAATTTTTCTTGAAAAATATTTGGTTTTTTCATTGTTAATTCTAATGTTTTCCAATATTCCACCGCATTTCCATTACGTGAATTTACAAGCTTATTATATTCGGTGAAAAAATTATATTCTTCGCCCTTAGCCCATTTCGGATTCTGAATAATTCCCTTGGGGACAAAACTTTCCCACGTATATTTAGTTTTAGAAGTATCGTCAGCGTCGGAAAGATTGGCATTGTCTTTTTGCCCGCCTAACATAGCTGGGTCGGAGGTATTTGACTCTTGCGAAACGGGGGATTTGGTAAAAAAATATCTTCCTCCCGGGAGCTCCTGAACTGATCCTGCTTTTCGTAAAACGTCTAAAAGAACGGGATTACTATCAACAATTAAAGCTACTCCTCCTGGCTGAAGCAAACGGACTATTTCCTCAGCAATTTGAGGAGAGGCTGAGTCCCAATCAAGGGAAATAGACTGAGCAGAAATAAAATCAAAAGAACTATTTTTAAAATATTTTCTCAAATCTCTAGCGTCGGCATGATATAAGGATACTTGTTCCGGAGGCATTTGGAATTCAGGATTTCTTGCTTTCTCATCCGCTAAACTTTTAGCCACCCTATAGACACGGTCAGCAACCCAGTCAACACCCGATATTTTGGATATCTTGAATTCTTTTTTAGCCTGTATTAGTTCTGATGCTGTATCACCAATACCAATTACCAGTCCATTATTATATTTTTCAGATAAAGGTGTTTTATTTCCGTATTCATCTTCTTCCCATATTCTTCTCTGTGAACCAAAAAAGTTTTTTCCCATTCCACTAACAGAAAATATTCTATAATCTTCATCTTCAGCCCAACTAGGATCTGCTTTGATTCCATCTGGTACATAACTTTCCCACGTGTATTTACTTTTAGAGGTATCATCAGCGTCGGAGAGACTAGCAGTATCTTTTGACCCGGCTAACATAGCAAGATCTGGCGTGTTTGATTCTTGAGAAACGGGGGATTTAATGAAAACAAAATACTTGTCTTTCCAAAAACTATTAACATCCTTATTCATGGCTGGTGTGACCGAACCTGCAGACCTTAAAACTTCCAAGAACTCAAGACCACCTTCTTCTATTAAAGCCATTCCTCCCGGTTGCAGCAAACGAATGATTTGCATGGCGATTAAAGGTGACGCTGATTTATAATCTCCAGAAATACCCGCAGTATAAATAAAATCAAAAGAATTGTTATCAAAAATTTCTTCCATCTCTTTGGCATCGGTATGATACAAACTTACTTTATCCGGTGATACTTTACGTAGCGCTAACAGCTTCGCAGCCAACTCGACACGCCCATCATTAAAATCGACTCCGCTTATTTTAGATACCTTAAATTCTTCTTGAACTTTTGTCAGTTCCGACTCACCGGCTCCAAAACCAATCACCAGCCCATTATTATATTTTTTAGATAAGAGTGTTTTATTTTCTCTGAAATATCCTTTCCAAAAGTTCACACCTTTTTCTCCAACAAAAGAAGGATCGTATCCCATCCCGGGACTGGAAAAGAGTTTATAATCATCCGTTATTGACCATTTTGGATTTTTAACGATTCCATTCGGCACATAACTTTCCCATGTATATTTAATATTAGAAGCATCATCAGCATCGGAAAGATTGGCATTATCTTTTGACCCGCCTGCTTCTCTTTCATAAATCCCTGTCCCATTTATATCTTTAAAACCATTCTTCTCGTATACGCCGACCAAAGACTCTTGAACTCCAGATTTTGTCCCCATATAAAGAACCTCAACACGCAGTTTATGATCACCAAAACGGCGAACAAAGTCTTCGACCAACTTTGTAGCATATCCCTTTCTTTGATATTTTGAATCCGTCTCCATGATTTGAATAAAAACATTATCTTCTCTTATTTCATAGACGAGTATCGCCAAGGGATCCGGTTCGCCAATATACAAAACGCCGCCACCTAGCTTCGAAAAAATTGGAAAAGGTTCATATTGAATATTTATGAATCGCTTCTTTTTAAACCAAGCGGCCAACACTTTCTGGGCAGCTACGATATTGTCCGCATTGTTGACTAACATTGCATTGTCTCTGTCCATCCCCGGTAATTCACCTGATGTCGATTTATGTGATGTGAGTCGACGTGACGTCTCAAAATAAGAGTCAACACGGTGAGCATTTCCTAACATGGCAAAATCGGCGCCATTGGACGTTTTGGTAATCACTTGACTGGTTTTAAGCGCCATTTTCATCCCGCCGGAAAAATATTTCCGCGGAATCATCTCATGCGAAACGGGATCATATTCCTCTTTTATGTAGTTATAGACGCCGCTTTTAAAGGTTTGAATATACTTTGCGTAGATTTTTTCTTTTGCGTCTTTGTCCTCAATATCAACACCAACAACTTTATTTTTGTCGGAATAAATTTGATTAACCAAACTTTGTTTAAGGGTTTCTTTGTACCACGTCGCTAAAATCAAAGAATTATATATTTGCCGTAGCGGAGCAAAATGTTCACCTTCATTCACTTCTTTTTCAATGGCCGGAATCATTACTTCACGGATGATGTCGGAGGCGAGTTTGTTAATATCTGTTTCATCATTTTTTATCTTTGTCGGCGAGGATTGACTTAAATTTTTATCTAAAGCGATGTAATCCTGCTCTAGCATGACTTTAAGATGAGTCTCGACGACAAAAGCCGATGTGCCCTGTTCAAAAATCACCGCTTTTTCCGGAATAATCCATACTTTATTGAAAGTATTCACCGGAATTTCCGTCGTGCCAAAACGCGCCTGAGCTTCTTTGCGGATCTTGTCCCAAAATTTATGGCCTAATTCCTTCTCGGGATACATCAATGCCGCGGTCAATTGTTTTAAGAGATAATCCTGAGCTAAAAGATCTCGTCCCATTTCGGTAATGCCAAATTGATCAGGAATAATTCTTTGTTTTTCAAATGGAGATAAGTTGACCCATAAATCCTGTTCAGGGACGGTCAGCGAAGCCAAGAAATATTTGATCAAACGTGTTGATTCATCTTCTAAGGCTTGCCCTTCCATATTGGCGCTGCCTGTATCAATCAGAAATTCAAAACGAAATGGTTCAGCTGGATTGATCATTACTCCGCGTAATAAAGGCGGGGTGAATGCCTTGCTTGTTGTGATCATTGCTGCCGAAAGTGGTATAGGTATGGAATTTTGTGCTTGAACGAACTGGGCGGGAATAATGAGACTGAAAATAAAACTTAAATTCAGGAGAGAAATAAATATTTTTGTCAAAAAATATTTTCTAAAATTTTGAAATGAGAGAATCATAAGTTGCAAAGTCAGAGTTAAATATCAAATAATTATCATAAGTATACTATATATATTATGTTAGGAAAGGGCGGGTGATGACTTTTTTATTCCGTAAATTACTTATTTACAATGACTTATAGAAATTAGTCCATAAAATTGTAAATATTTTGAATTTAGGTCAAAAAGATATCGATTCTTGAGGCTTTTCTTTCTCTGATGAGAGCGGCATTTTGGCCGGAAATAACCGGCTCGGTAAGGATGACAGGTTTGTTTTGATCCGCAAAAGTGATTTCGATTTTCTTAATGATCTCCCCTTTTTTACCGAAGGTGTCGGTTCGTTTGGGATTATGGTAAACAACCAGCGTCGAATTTAAAAACTTAAACGCGTAGGTATTTTTCGGTAATGTGAAGATATGTTTCTTTTGCTGACCATCGGTGAATTCGATTTTTGATTCTTTGGTGGTAAACATGGATCCCTGTAAAGAAGGATTAAAACGAAGAGTTAATTCATTGTTTGAATTGAGTGTAAATGGTCTTGGTCCGACGTTCATCAATAACCAAATATGCAAAAATTCAGCGGTGCTTCCGGATAGTCGGGCCACAAAACCCTGACCATGCAAAATTTTATCTTCATGCGCACTGCTGACGATGAAGGATGAATTTTCCAAAATACTTCGTCCATATTGTTCTGGTTTTAGAAAAGGAATTAACACATTGTGAAAACATTCAAAGAATTCGGGATAAAGTTCGGTGCGCAATAACTCTAGAAGAAATTTATATTCCATATGAAGCCAAATGGATTCATTTTCCAGCCATCCCGACGGAAAAACACGTGTCCGGCCAATCTCTTCTGTCTCTGTATTCAAACTCGCATTCACTTTAAACATTTTTAATTCTTGATCAAACAAATCGCTTTTCACCACTTGCTGATAAAGTTTACGCGCGTCCGCTGGTTGATTCTTGACTTTCAACGCATGAACATAACCTTCCAAAAATAAAGGTAAAATATGTTTCTTAAATGCCAAAGGTTTCACATGATCATCCTTCAACTTTTGGTGATCTGTGACTTCATGATAAAAATAAGTGGCTAATTGGCCTTTACTATTTTTGCCTAATTCAAATGATTCAGCTGTTTTAGTTTTAACTAAATTAAGGAAATTTTTGATCGATTGAAAAGTCACTGCTGTTTCTTTTCCGTCGATGGATCGTCGAGTGCATTCGCGATAATTTTCTTTGAGATCATTGGATTTATTCCAATAATCGATACCGGAGGGTTTGGACGACAATAATTGCGTAAGCCCATCGATAAATGCCGCTAATTCAGCAAAAATAGCGATGGTCTGATGATCTCTTACATTAAGCTGATTGAGTGATTCAAGTAGAAACACGGCATGACGATTGAGTTCCAATGATTCACAGATCGATGAGCCGACCAAACCCGGCAAACCGTTTAACGCGTCATACCAGCCTGGTTTGTCCGCTTCCATTTCAATCCCGATACCGCTGGGATCTAAACTCGCGACCTTATTCGCCATGAGACATAAAATTTTACAAACCAAATTGGTTTTATAAACAGAACCTTGCTTGTCTCTTAATTTAAAATCCTGTGACGAGGGATCGAACTGTTCGCTATCATTGCAGACGGATTCAAATTGACGAACCCCGTATTTTGTCAGATGAAAACGTTGATCGCGCGGACGAACATAATGATGATTCAGATAAAAATGGTATTCTTTTTTATCCAATAAAGTTTCTTTTAAAGTTTCGGGATAAAGCCCTAAATAACTTTCAACTAAGTCGAGATTATACGTCCAGTGATCAGCCCAAAATCCTTCTCCATGATCCGCCAATTCCTGCTTTTGACTAATCTCCAAAATACTTCCTAAGAAATCTCGTATATTACCGTCGACAACATATTTTTCCTGTTCGATAAAATACAATAAATCTCCAGGCTGAAAATTCTTTAATAAAAATTCTTCCAACTTTTTCACATTTCCGCTTTTGATAAAAGCCTGAAGAATCTTATTCATTTCATTTTTATCAATGACTTTAAACGATACACCTTTTACGATTAAAGGATTGTATCCGTCCGTCTGAGAAAGATTAAAAAAACTAATGATATGGCTATCGCGCACGTCGGTGTTAAACCAGACATCATTGCGGCGATTTTGGTTTACGTCCCTAAAATTACCGTTCCCTTGAGAATAATACGTCGGAGCAACGGTGAAATAATTGTAATCTCGCTCGAGATCTCCATGTTTACGGCTATAAACATTAAAAGAAACATTGCCCTGTTTGGTTTTAATCGAAATCGGCAATCCTCCCCGGAGAATATTATCTAAGAACGTATGTGACGTATATAAATCAAGATTAGGCAAGGCGCTTTTGGTCTGAACATAATCTTTGATATGATCGATGATTTCCTTATTTTGTCGTTCTTTATTGAAAATAAATCCTTCTTCGCGAACGATCGTCGTCAGGCGGTTCAATTGTTCAACACTGCGAGCATATCCGAACACTGACGTTATTTCCTGCGTTTTTCCTTTGGAAAGGCTAAAGGTATGATAACTAAACGCGCATGGCGTTTTGTTATTGGTCATCTGAACTTTCCCAGGCTTGAATCGTCCGTTCATAAATTCTTCAGCAGTGCTAAAGTCTAAACAAGATCCAAATAATTTGGAATTCTCGACGATAACGGGCAATAATTTCTTTGACCGTGATGAAGCATCAAAACTAAAAAAGAAATTTCCTTCGGTAATATGAGTTACCTGCGGAGTATCAGCGACTTCAACATTCAGTTGATAAAATGGCGCTTTCTCTTCGACATTTCTGACTTTAATCCATGCTTCCACCGTGCGCGACATGTTCTTGATCAACCATTCTTTCAAACCATAAGGAACAATGGCCGGCATACCGTCGACGATTTCAACATCACATTCTTTTTTTCCGGTGTTCACGAGCGTCACATGTCGAACAAGGCCGGAAAAAGGTTCATCTGGTAGAGTAAAATATTTAACACGGATGGTAAGGCCAAGATCGGTGTTCTGTTCTTCAATGACGAGATCATGCGCGGAGATAAACATCGTTTGTTTTTTACGAAAATGTGTTCCATTCAGATTATTTTGGAAAGGTTCCCAAAAAATCTCTTTAGTTCCCTGTTTGATTTTGATAAATGTCCTAAAGCCTTGCAGCGTTGCCAGACGGTAAGATTTATTGGCTGGTTGAAATTCCATAATCGATTTATCTTTGGAATGGATACCGAAACTGGCGATACATTGTCCGCGGTTCACATAAAAAACCCACATGGGAATGCCCCAAAGCCCGGCGACGCCGGCAAAAAAACTTGAAAATGATTTGGCCTGATTATAATGATCAATGACAAAATATCCGTCATTATTTAAAGCATATTTGACTGTTTCTTTTTTCTCAGCTTTTGTCATGTACTTATCCCTTACTATTCTGGCTTTTTGGGTTTTCTAAACAGATTATAGTAGCCGGAAAATTTTGCCCAACGGATGGCTCCGAAATTATCTTTTTCATCCACCGTTACTCTTTTCAGTTCAAATAAATCATTATTATAACGCTCATATCCTCTATTCGTCGCCACGGCACTTAGGTAACCAGCATTCCTAACCATTTCTTTAATTGAATTATTAAATCCGCCAATTGGATATGAAAAGTGGTTAACAGGGGTTTTTAGATGTTCCTGAAAAATTTTTCGGCTATTAAAAATCTCGTCGGTGAGCTCATCGTGGTTTAATTCGGGCAGATATTTATGGCGTCGTGTGTGGCTGCCAATGACAATACCGTATTCTTGCATCTCAGCGATTTGATCCCATGTCATATAACCAGGCAGGCCTACTCGATCAGAAATCACAAACATAATTGCTTTATATCCGTATTTTTTTAACAATGGAAAGGCATTGGTGAAATTATTTTCAGCCCCGTCGTCGAACGTGATCACAACGGATTTTCGGGATAAACGTTTATTATTCTTATTCGCTTCAACCACATCATCCAGAGTTAATACCTCAAAATGATTTTTGGCCAAATATTGAAGACTTCCTTCGAACTGTTCAGGGGTAACGGTTGATACATCATGTTTTCCCATGTCGTCGACATGATGATACATAAGGATAGGCACGGTGCGGTGCTGGTCGATCCAGATTAACCAGAAACTTATTCCCAAAATAAAAACGATTCCCAAAACAATGAGAAATCGTCGGAATGAACTCAATGGCGCTTCTTTGATTATTTTTTCTTGTGCAGACATACTAACTATTCATTAAAACAGCTTTAACGATTTCGCTGACCACTTTATTATCAGCACTGCCTTTGGTTTTTTCTTGAACAGCTTTGATGACTCGCCCCATATCCTTGATAGACGAAGCGCCTATCTCTTTAATAACATCTTTAATGAGAATTTTAAGCGCTTCTTCCGAAAGTTCCGTCGGTAAATAACTCTTCAAAATGGTCATTTCAGCTATTTCTTTGTCAGCGAGTTCCTGGCGTCCGGCTTTTTCAAATTGCTCAATGGAATCTTGTCTTTGTTTAATTTGTTTCTTAATGACGATCGTCACGCTCTCATCATCCAAAACAGTTACTTTTTTATCAATTCCAACATTTTTTAGCTGTGCACGCAAAAAATTTAACGTAGAGGATTTGACCGTATCGCGGGCCTTCATCGCTGTAACATAATCTTGATTGATCTGTTCGTGTAACATGATTTCTCCTCTATCACATATTTTGGTTTTAAATTGCACTTATAGTAATCGTTTTATCCTTGGATTTCAATCCCTTTATAATCTCAATTTGATTTTTTCGAACCTTATAATATTCGGATAAAAACGTAATTAATGCCTTATTCGCCTTGCCGTCAACAGCGGGCGCGGTCAAATATACTTTCAAAAACCCTTGATCCAGCTTGATCGAGTTTTTAGAAGCTTGAGGTATGACTCTAATTTTAATATTCATAGCGCACCGTTTATGACAAAACTAGTTCCGCTTGGTTTATTTTCAGCCATTTCTTATAATCTTTGTAATCCGGCATATATTTTTCCACCTTATTCCAAAAGCGTTGACTATGATTCGGATGAACCAAATGGCATAATTCATGGATAATCACGTAATCAATCACCTTTAAAGGCGCCAGAATAATTTGCCAATTGATATGAATACGCTGTTTTCTAAAATGACAGCATCCCCACATCCTTTTTTGACTTCTAACGGCGATGATTTTCGGTGAAACACCGATAATCCGTGAAAAATGAAAAATACGCCCGCCGACAACTTCTTCCGCTTGCTGCCGGTACCATTCAAATAATTTTTCTTTGACGGTCTGTTCGCGGTGAGCTGGTTCAATTTCTCTGGGGAGAGAAACCGTCCATTTGGACCCGTCAAACTTGACCACTGGCCGCTTCTTGTCCTGTTCAAAAACACACAAAGGAAACTTTTTGCCTAAAAACAAAAATTCCCCGCCTTCATCAAATTTCTTCCGAGAAATGTTACTCTGATTTTTCCGGACTTTATCAACGCATTTCAAAATCCAGCTCGCCTTTTGCTGGATAAAGGATTCAATGAAATCTTTCGTCGTCAAGAAGGGGACATAAATTCTAACTTGTCCTTGATGATCAATGGAGATAACCGAAGTCCTGCGCCCATTCGATCTTATGAGATGGTAATGAATCGTTCCTAGTGAAGTCGGGAAAAAATGTTCACTCTTCTCGATTTTCTTTGAATTCTTTTTCACGTTAAAAAATAGGGCGGGATGTGGAAGTTCTACTCAACAAATTTAACATCAATTTCAACTTGTCGATCATTTGTTTTATTTGGTTCAGTAGCGGCTATTTTAGGCGTCGTTGCAGCGGATTCGCCGGACGGCTTTAACCCGGCGTTCTTATATTTTTGAAGATCGACCTGAACCATTTTTCCTTCGCGCATCATATATCCTTGATTTCCTAAAGATAACTGAACACGATCCATTTCCTCTACAGCATCTTCACGAACATTTCTGGCTTGTTGCTGAAAATAACTTAACCGATCCTTAATCTTAGACATTTCCTTTTTATACTTAGCCAATAAATCTTTTGCTTCCTGAGAAGATTGGATTTGATCGACGGGAATTAATTGTATTTCGCCTCGAATTTTCGCCATTTGTTCGATCAGCTGTTTATTTTTCTCCTCGAGTAAAAAAACCGCATTTTGAATATCGCCTTTAACTTGATTAGTCCCCATTTTTGCTTTCATATCGGCCATGTCACTTTTAATGGTAGCCATCTCAGTCTGTGATCTTCTTAAATCTACCTTCGATTGATCCCACAATTTTTCCGTATTCGTCAACACGACCTTGGTCATTTCCAACTCATTTCGCATGCTTCCTAACTGAGTTTTTGTCGAGTCGAGTTCGTCGGTAATACTGGTTAACTGCATAAGTGTTGCGTCTAACCTCATCGCATAACTTTGCGTAAGCATAGCCTGCTGTTGAGAATTACCGAGCAGCCGCTCATTTGACTTATTCAAATTTTGATAGACTAAATTCGCTTGCCATGCCAAATACGCAGCCGCACCGGCCATAAAAAGAATTAATAAAGCATTCGTCACACCTTTTAGCCGTCGAGTGTTGGCTAATTTTTTAATTCCCTTTTGTACCCTGGCCCTTAATTTACCTAATACATATTCACCGGGCTCAACAAAACGGATACCGCATTGATATTTACTGTTAGAAAATGGTTTCTTTTTGTACCAAACAAGTTTGCCATTTTGTGGAATGAAATTATCGTGACCTAATGAGGTATCAAAGGAGAATCGGCAACCATCGGTGGGAATAAAATTGGAATTGGTTTCGAGCAGCATTCCGGTAGTACTGATATTTCGGACTTGTCCTTGTCCGCTGCCACTTCCTTCATTAAGGCGCCAAGAAACATTTTTATTTTCTTTAACTCTTAAATTATTTCTGGCTTCATTATAAATAATGCTGGATTTGCTGCCCATGAATAATCCTGTAATGGTTGGTTAACTGTTAATAATTATAACTGAATTCCGCCTTATGACAAGAAAATTTAAAAAAAATTGCAAGTGTAACGTAATATTAATCATTAAAGTCTGACATAATTTAAAAATTTAGCCTACTTTTAGCTCCAGCATCTTTTTAAGTTCGCTTAAGCTAGATGTCGGCTGCTGACAAATCGAATTTTCACAGAGATAAACCGTCGTCTTCTCTAATATAGGGACTTGATTTTTAGTAAATGGGGAAATTTGAATGATTTCTTTAGCCAACGTCTCATCCGAATCGCGATGGATGACCACCTTATTCGGTAAAAAATGCTGGAATATTTCATCTGCCATAGCATTTATATTCTGATCACGCAAAGTGCCGGCAATAACTATTTCTTGAGCCGGATTAACAGCAAAATTAAAGGCGATTAAAAATTGAGCATACGCACTTGGGGCTTGCGAAATATTTTGGGAAAAAGCCTGAAATAGTTCATCCGCCTTTATTTGATACTCCTTATTAAAAGTCATGTGATAAAGCCGAATCAAAACCAAAGCTGCCACAGAATTTCCCGAAGGAATAGCACCATCATAAATTTCTTTCGGACGATAAATTAAATCGCTCGCATCTTCGGCGGTTAAAAAGTATCCACCTTTTTGACCATCCCAAAAAAGTTCGGACATTTTCTGCTGTAGTTTCAGCGCATTTTTAAGATATGAGATATTAAATGTAGTTTCATACAAATCTAATAATCCGTTGATAAAAAATGTGTAATCTTCCAAAGTTCCTTGAATAGCTGATTCACCATCCCGGTAACGATGCAGCAGGCGGCCATTTTGCATCATATTGTGTAATATAAACTGCGCAGCTTCCTCGGCAGCATCAAGATAGCGTTGTTCATTTAATACCTTTGCACCGATCGCCAGCGACGAGATCATCAAACCATTCCAATCCACCAAAACTTTATCATCCAAATGCGGCCGTACACGATTCAACCTTTCTTTGAATAAAATATATTTTGCATCGTTCAAGATTTTCTGAACATCTGGTAAAGAAATCTTAAAATGCTGGGCGGTGTCCGCTAAAGAATGCTCACAGTAAAGAACATTTTTGCCTGTAAACTCGGCATGCGGATCGGATTTAGCATTGCCTTCCTTAAGGATGCCGTAATAATAAGAAATCACATCGGCTTGCTGTTGATTAAGCAGAGTATAAATATGGTCATACGTCCATAAATAAAAGCTTCCCTCTTTTTTTTCTTTACTATCAGGATGATAAGGATCGACGCTGTCGGCGTCTTCCGCCGAATGAAACGCACCATTTTTATCTCTTAAATCACGAAGACAATAATCAAATACTTCCCGGACAATATCCGCGTAAAAGGATTCTTTTTTTATTTGATACATTTCCAAATACGTCCGGCTTATTATGGCTTGGTCATACAACATTTTCTCGAAATGGGGAATTTGCCATTCACGGTCCGTCGAATAGCGATGAAAACCTCCACCCAGATGATCATACAACCCGCCCTTGGCCATTTGAATCAATGTCTTCTCTACCATTATTAAGGCATCGTTGTTTTTTGTATTTTTCCAATACCTTAGTAAGAAGGATAAATTATGGCTCGTCGGGAATTTCGGTGAAAAACCAAAACCACCGAATTGCTGATCATATGATTGTTTATACTGAGCAAGCGCTTGAGTAAAAATTTCATCGGTTAATAATTGGCCTTCGCGTTGACCGGCTTGATTTTTTTCTAAGAGTTCCGTAAGTGTTGCACCTGATAGAATGAGCTTTTCCCGACTATTTTTCCAGCTATGATCGATGGAAATCAGCACATCCAATAAACCCGGCGCGCCCCACTTAGCCTGCGGAGGAAAATAGGTGCCGCCAAAAAAAGGCTTTTTATCAGAATCAAGAAATACAGATAAAGGCCATCCACCACTTCCCGAGATGGCCTGTACCGCGGACATATAAACAGCGTCGATGTCTGGCCGTTCTTCGCGGTCCACTTTAATCGAAACAAAGTGTTCATTTAAATATTGAGCGATCATTCCATTTTCAAAAGATTCATGTTCCATAACGTGACACCAATGGCAAGTAGAATATCCGATGGACAGAAAAATGGGCTTGTCTTCATTTTTGGATTTTTGAAAGGCCTCCGGGGACCACGGATACCAATCAACAGGATTATGCGCATGCTGAAGCAGATAAGGGCTTTTTTCTTTAGATAAACGGTTGGTGGCTGGAGTATTCATGACGGGATATTATAACAAAACCACGGAAACTTCTACAAGCCAATTACCACATGGTTTCTTCAAATGAATCCAAGGCATCCTTAATGGCTCTTAATCGATTTGGTTTCTTCTCGAGGGTGGGCCGAACATATTCTTTTTCCCGAGGGGCAGATTTTTTGACAAGCACTTCACTTGACGAATCACTAACTTCTACCGGATTCAACTTTGTTCGGTAAATTTTAGCCAAATAGTTCTCTGTATTTTTAAAACCTGGGCGCAATCGATGAATCTCCTCAAGAATTTCAGCCGATTCGTCATACGCACCATTTTCATAAAGTTTTTCAGCTTTTTTATATAGTACACTTAAACTATTATTGAATTCCTTTTGTATTTCTTCTCTCTTACTCTTAAGTTCTTTTTTTCTTTCCGCGACTAACTTCTCAATTTCTAATTTTTTTGTTTTGTCTAAGTCGGCGATAACTTTTCTCTTAATACTTATGGATTCTGCATCGCTTAATTCGCTCGTCGACACAATGTCCTTTTTTTCTTTCCGGGCGCCGAGTTGCTTCTCTCTCTCCTCCGAAACACGGATCAATCTTTCATCTTCCTTCTTTTGAGCTCTTTCCAGTTTCTTTTCTTCTTCCCGGATGCGTTCTTCTATTTTGTCCAATTCCCGCTGCTGTATGATCCTTTGCTTATTTTCTTCCAGAGTATTCTTGTCCATTTTAGGCGTTGCTAATTTCACACGTTCTATTTTTTCAGCCTTACTAATTTTTTCCGGTGTTTCAATTCTTTCCATGTTTTCAAAATTTGCCGCTTTTTCCACTGTTTCTACTTTTTCTGCTTTTTCTGCTTTCTTTGCCTTTTCTATTTTCTCAACACTTTCCGCTTTTTCATTTTGTTTTTTCTCAAAAGCCGTCTTTGTTTCATTCAGTTCATTTCTTAATTCGTACCGTTCTTTTTGAGTAAGATCGCTTTCCAATAAAAGGTCTTCATATTTAGCCATAAGTTCTTCGGCGTGTTGGGGATCATTCTGTTTAAAAGCTTTAATGGTTTCTTCTTTAAGATCAGCTAAGTCTTTTAAATCATGTTCCTTTATTTTTTTCATTTCTTCCGCTTGTTGCTGCGCCCGCTTTTTTTGATCCTTCCGTGCCTGAAGTTCATATTTCTTACGGATTTTCATTTCTTCGGCTTGCTGCTTTTTAATTTCTTTAATCCTAAGGTTGTCTGCCTTGTAATAGGCAGCGCGTTGTTCTTTTTCCTGCAATTTTTCATCTGCAAGTCTTTTTAAACGATCCAGCCTGGCGGCCTCATTTTGCTGTTCCTCAGAAAGAACTAAGGGGTCAACCGGCCCGGCTAAAGCCTGTTCGGGGATTAACGGTAAAGTACTATTTGGAGCCGGCGCGGCAGGCGGCACAACGGGAGGCACAACATCCAAAGCGATTTCCGTCTTAGCTTGATTTTTAATTTCCTCTTTTTTAGCATTGTTCGCTTCTATTAATTCGTGAGTACGGCGTAAAAACGAATCATTACTCATTTCTTCAGCTTCTGGATCAGGTTTTCCTTTATTTTTTTTCTCTAATGACGCATCTTCTACAGATATACCCACCTCAGATTTTTTGGCTACTTCATCTTTTTTGGGTTTTTTCGAGAATTTTGAGAACCAGCCTTTTCCATCTTTATCTTCTTTCTTTTTTTTCTCTTCCTTCTTTTCCTTCTTCTTTACCACTTGTTTTTCTTTTTTTACTTCTACGGTTTCTGGAAGTTCTTTCGTCTCAGAAGGTTTTTGGGCTTCGGCAACTTTACTTTGATCCACTAGTACTGTTTCTTTCATAGCAGATTCTTCAATCTTTTGCGGATCAGTTGCTTGAATGTTTTGATTTTCCTTCATGTCAGCCTGAACAAGTTCTTGAGAGGATGACTGGTCAGACTTTGAAAGACCATTGACTCCCACGTGTTTACGTGTTCTGGTCTTCTTCAAGTATTTGACTGTATCGTCAGTAATAGACTCCTGATTTCTTAAAAATTTTCTTTTCATTTTCTTTATTTGCGCGAGTTCACGACGAAACAGCCTTTCTTCTTCCTTTTTCTTTCGATATTCTTCATTTTCTCGTCGGTCAGCCTCTAATTTTTCCTGTTTTTTAATTTCTTCTAGTTTCTCAGCTTCTGTCAAATTGCTCAGATCTACTGGCTTTGGCTGGGTCAACTGAGCATTCATAACAGAATTTTCATAAACACCTTCCGGCGGCGTTGTAATACTTTGAGGAAATTTTGGAGCTTCATCGCCCACTTGAAGCTTAGCAATATCATCCTGGTCCTCAAGTGAAGACCGGCTTCTTAAATACTTTCTTTTCATTTTTCTTATTTGAGATAATTGCTTACGGAACGTTCTTTCTTCTTCCAATTTTTGTTGGCGCTCATTTGCTTTTCGCGCATTTTCATCAGCTAACTTTTGCTTTTCGATTTCCTTAAGTTGATCTTCTTCGCTTAATTTCTTGGCAACTATGGGGGTTACTCCAAGATTACGATCGTCTGCTTTTATTTCTTCCGAGGGCTGTGTTTTCTCTTTATCACTCTGAACAAGCGGTTCATCTGCCTTGATAATGACTTCTTTAGTCACATCGGGCTGAACCTGTTCGCTCATTTTATTCTTTTGTTTATTTAAGGCTTTCTCTTTTTCTTCCTTCATTTTGGAAATTTTTTCCTGAACGAGTCTTTCTTTTTCCTTTTTAACTTCCTGATCTTCTTTCCTTTGTTTCTCGTATTCTTCAGCTCGCTGTTTCTCTAATTCTTTAACGTTGCGATTCACTTCCCGCATAAAGGCATCATCATCTTCTTCTTTTCCTTTTTCCTGGGCTAAGCGCTTCAAGCGAATTGATTTTGCTTCTTGAATGTCTTGTTCTTGCCGAGCGTGCACCACTTTAATTTGCTCTTCATATTCTTCTTTCGGAATAAGATCGTAATAAACCTCTTCATCACTTTTCATCAGCCGAGCTAATGCCAAAGCATCAGCCTTCGCCTGAGGACTAAGCTCTTTTTTATCTTTTTTAAATTGTTTGGACAACCAGCCCTTTTGCTTGTCCGTTGATGTTAATACGTCAATCTGCTGAAGATATTCCGTCGTATTTTCATAGTCCGGTTGCTTTTGCTCGACGGATAGAAATTTCTTCTTCGCATCTGAATACTGTCCGTCATAAAAAAGCTTTACGCCTTCGTCATACTCCAGATCCACGCGGGATTTTATGAATTTCAATGAGGTTTGAATTCCCTTTTCTAAATTTTTTGTCTTAGCCGATTCTGACTCAAACGATACTTTATCCGGTTCTTCAGTATCTCCACTCGCTATATGTCCAAGAGATTCAAAATAATGTTCCGTCTGCTTTTGTATTTTTTTCGGATCTTCCGTCGCTAATGAGGCATCGTTTGAGCTAATAATCACATCGTCAGCGTTAGAAAATTCTTCATTATGGACTTCTAAAATCTTTTGCTGATACTTTTCCCGCAATGTCTTTTCTTTCTCCATCAAATCGTCGATTTTAACAATATATTCGGATACTGACTTATAATCCGGCTGTTTTTGCTGTATCTTTACAAAAATATCTTTTGCCCTTTGATAATTCTTTGCTTTATAAAGCCGTTGACCTAATTTATATAATTCCCGGAATTCCGATGCGCTGCCGGAACTGAGGATCTCGTCCACTTCCTGATTAGACGTGTCGGTCGATGAATTTTTATCCTCGCTGGCTATAACGATTTCATTCTCGTATGAATCACTTTCCTCTAAATTAGGCATCAAAGGTTTAGTTTTATTATCCAGCCCGCTATCTAAAATCATTTTCTGCTTGGATTCCTCTATATATGCGGCTGCTTCCTTATAACCCGGACTTAATTCCTCAACCGTCGTAAACTTAGCTTTCGCTGCCGAAAAACGTTCATATTTGAATAATTCGAGTGCTTCTTGATAAGTTTCTTCTACGACATTGTCTCCCGGGAGGAAATGGTCTGTATCCGTCGAGATAAATTCCTTCACTTCCACTTGCGGCGCGCTCTTATTCTCATCTTTAATGAACGTCAATTGTTCCGATGGTGGCAATTCTTCATCGACGCGCACAATTTTATTTTGATTATTACTTTGATTGTCTCTTTGACTTATTTGCTCTAAGTACTTACCCGTTGCCCGATAGCCGGGTCTTTCTTTTTCGATTTCTAAAAACAATTCTTTTGCCGAATCAAATCTTTGATGGTCGTATCGATCGATAGCCTGTTTGTATTTTTCCTTAATACCCATATTGGCTGTTGATTTCTTATCGTTCGTCCCGGTCGCCGAAGAATTTTCTTTTACGATCTTCTTACCGCCTTTGACCATATTTCCGTCAATGTGTTCCAAATATTCCCGTGTGGCTTTATACGCTGGTAATGTTGATTCCACCGCGATAAATTTCCGCTTGGCTTCAGCATAATTGCGCTGATTATAAAACTTTAATGCTTCCTTATATTTTTCTTCCGCCTCTTTTTGTTTCGTTTTCTGACGATCCGAAATAGCCTTAGCAACGGATTCATTCTTTATAATAGCTCCGCCTTTTTCAGCGCCGGCCTTAACTTCCGACATTTGTGTTCTTTTACTCTCAGGCATTTTCTGTTCAAGTTTTTTGATATATTTAACCGTGGCTTTGTAATTAGGAGTCAGCGCATTGACTTCATAAAATTTTTGAAGGGCTTGTTCATAAAATTTCTTGTCATACAGCGTCTTCGCAGCCTCATACACAAAAGCCGCCTCTTCTTCCCGACGACGCTCTTCAGAAAAGTCCTTTCTGTCTTCTAGGGCGATAGCCGGCATGGCATCACTTTCTTCGTCTTTCTTTTTATTCTTCATCTCATTTTTAAAATACTTTATTTTATCTTCTTCTGAGAATTGAACGCCGTTTTCCGCGATATCGCTGTCAATCCTGGAAAGATATTTTACAGTATCCTTATGGTCAGGCAAAATCCATTCCACTTCCTTAAATTTATCTTTCGCCTTTTTGTACTGTTTATCCTTATACAGCATCTTAGCTTCTTTATAACCAGCTTCAGCTTGCTTATACAGATTTCGTTGACGCGTTTCTTCTTGTTCTTCTAAATCTTTTTTCCATGCCGCCTTTGCCTTAGCACTCGTAAATTCTTTATTTTCCAGCTTACTCTCGATGATATCCTTTTGGTCTTTCTCGATGGAGCGGTCAATTAAGGCCAAATAACTTTCCGTCGCTTTATGTCCGGGGAACATTTCATTCACTTCTTCAAAAGCGACTTTGGACGCTAAATATTTTTTATCTTTATAAAGGCCGACGGCCTCTTCATATTTTTTATCAACTTCCTTGGCCGAATAACCTCGTTCGGTCTCAAGCCGTTTAATACGGCGTTCTTCTTCTTTTTCCAGAACTTTTATCTCTTTACCCTGACGACGGACACTTTTACTAACGTACCCATCCATTTCTTTATGTTCGGTAATTTTGATCGCTTTTTCCCACAATTCGCGGGCGGCTTCCAATTCGCCTTGTTCATAAGCAGCCATGGCCTTTTCATAATATTCGCGGGCCTTTTCTTCCCGCTGCCGATTACGTCGTTCCTTAGCCTGATCTTTAAGCTTACCGTCGACTTGTTCCATTTTCTTCTTGGATTTATCAATAAGTTCTTTTAGATTGAGGGTGAAGCCTTCGGATGTCTTTTTATCTTTAAAAGAAGGATCAGTAACAGCGACGGGAGTTTCCTGAGCTATTGAAATTGTCGTCGACAATAATACGGCCGCGACAATTATGTATGAGAGGAATAGTTTTTGCGGTGATTTAAACTTTATGGGGAATTTCAAAGTAAATCCTATTAAACTTATTACTTTTGATCTAATTATTAATAATTTGAAAATCATTTTACCACAGACTTTTGAGCCTCTGCCAGAATTTTCTCTAATATTTTCTTCGCTTTATCATATTGACCATTCTTATAATATTGATCCGCCAAAGCCTTCATCTCTAACAATTCATCTTCTTTTTTGACATACTTTCGAATGTATTCCGAGGCTTCGTCGTGCATCATTTGCCCGGCGGTAATAATATCTTTGTAGATTTGTTTCGATTCTTCCAAATAACCTCTTTTATGCGCGTACTCAGCCATGACAAAATAATCATTCAATTCTCTAAGAATAGCACTGTCCAAATTATCCAACTCTTCAGCGACCATAATCCAAGCCCACCGACTGATTTTTTCTTCCAGCCATTTTTGTCTGGCGCGTTCAATTTCTTCCGGAGTTTGATCGTAGAATTTACCAGTCATACGGACAAAAGGCCCGAACGTGGTGTAATCCAAATCGGTGAGATCGTCGGTGAAATCGGTAAAATCATATCCAACGCCCATCTGAGCGTATTCACCCACTTTACGTGAGACTTCTAAAAGAACGCCGCGCTTTTTATCTTCGGCTTCACGCTGCGTTAACATTCGATATTCTCCGCTGACGGCCCAAGCCTTATCAATTTTATAAGATAAACGATGAATCATGAGCCATGTATGCGTATCTGTAAATTCAAAACCGGCAACCTTTTCTTGCCCGAAGCGGTAAGCAAATTTCTCCGTTAATTGCCATTTATCATTGATGTCATAAATACCTTCTGTCGATATAACCTGCGCTTTTTCGCCGACAATATCTGACTTATCGAATTGGCTCGACGGAGAAATTTCATCCATATACGTGTATTTTCCTAATATATTCAAATCATCAAACATGATCGGACGATAGGCGCCGCCCAAAGCAAACTTTTTATGCTGCGCGATTTGTGTATCCAAAGTTGTGTTAAACGTTTCAGAAACTTCGATGTGCGTCGATAAAGCAAATTCGGATGTGATCTGCCCTTCGGAATCATTACTTACCAAATATTGGCGCTTGGATTCCGTCGTGTCATCAAAACGGACTTCTAACTTAGTGGAGCTCTTAAACACATTAAGCCCTGTTTCCTCATCTTTTTTCGCGTATCCGGCCGCCAAAGAAACAATGTCGCGTTCAGTCGATGATCCGTCCAAATTTTTGACTTTTCCACGTTCATATTTTCCGCTGATCGCCCAACGATCGTCGATTTCTCCGCTTAAACCAAATATATTAGACCGGGAAATTTCCGTACTTCCTTCTTCATATTTCTTACTCAATGTTCCCTCGAGTTTTTTCCCATCGCGAACCATGGATAAGCCATATTGATTTTCCGTCGTTTTCGAGATATCTGTGTCACCAAAAATGCGCGCGGATGATAACTGAATATCATCAGTTAATTTCTTTTTTGTTCCAAATGATACGCTGGTACCCGACGATCCAGCATTAGACTCTGTAAAAGATATCTTATTTTCTGTTTCTGTTCTTTCATCCACCTGTTTTTTACCGCCGATCGATAATGTTGACGCGCGATAACCCGATGATCCTTCGGACAATCCAACGGAACTTTCCAATTTCGTTTTTTCATCAAACTCAGTGACACCTGTGACCGTCGCATCAGTCATTTGACGCGTTCCATCGCCGGAGACGGCGACTTTACTGGTGACCGCTGTGCTGTCACCTAATTTATTCGTCGCTGATACATCCGCGCTGCCTGTTGTCCTATTCTGATCATCTGTTCTAAATGATGAGCCTAACGTAGCATCTTTCCCCAAATTTCTTTTTCCGCTGGCGGCTAATGCCAGATCACGGGTAAAACCTGCACTTGATGAAACTCCAAAATTTGTTTCCAGTTGCATATTTTGATTCAATTTTGTAATCGCACCGACGGTGGCTGATGATCCTCCGGCGGATTCAAATGTGTAACCGCTGGTCAAGGCAAAGCGTTCATTCATGGCAGCAATAAGAGCAATCGTTGTCGCTGTTCCATTTGGACCAAACGCTTCTTTAAATGTGATGGTAAGTTTATCCGTCACTTTTGTTGAAATGCCGACTTCCGTGCGCCAATCATTTTGGCCTATCGTTAACTGCTGCCCCGCGAATAGGACGATACGTTCATTCAACTGATAATCAGCTCGGACAGCCACGATGTTTAGCGCCGTTGTATTTCCGTTTTCCTCTTTGACTTCACGTTTAAATTCACTTGTTAACAACATTCGCTGCGTTTCATGAACAATTTGGGCAATGGTGGTTGTCGTCTTATTTGCTCCAACTTGTAATTGTGTCTGAAGATTTCCGTCGTCGACCAACTGCTGTATGTCTTGTTGTAATGACATTCTGGTATTTTCACCCAAATCATAAACCAAATTGAATCCCATTAATTCTTTGCCTTGCTGAGATGTTGTCGCGGAAGTTGAAAAATCATTATCAATCCATTTGTAGTAGGCATTAAGTCCCAAGCGATTGAATAGACGGGCATCACCTTTTATTCCATACGCCTGGCCCCGCGCTGTTCTGTCCGTTGAGAGTTCATTAAACGAAAGTCCTCCGTCCGTCGATATAAATGCATTCTGGGCTTCTGATTCTGTTTCGGCAAATTCCGTCGTAATCGAGGCATCTGGACCCAATCTCAGAGTCGCATCCGTTGCCCTTAATTTATAATCGGATGTTTCCTTTTCTTCATTAACAACCGTTGTACCGACGATCAAATTTTCACCGATCACTTGTCGTCCGCGGAAGCCAGCTGATCCTTCATCTATTTGATCTTTAACTTCATATTCATAATCGACAACCACATAAACAAGATTTCCATTCAATAGCTCGTTAGAAATAATAGAATAAGACTCGACGAGAGCCGGCACGGGCTTCCAGAAAATCATACGGCCGGAATCATAATCCATTTCATAGTCGGCCCCTTCAATCATATCTCTCGACGTGATCACAAGCCCATTGATCTTGTCCCGTATCTGAATCGTCAACTTGTCAGAACCTTCGATGACATCTTTATGTCTTAAGAAATAAAGTGATCCGCCCGTCGCCAAAAACTCGGCGTGCGCACTGCGCTGCTGAGCCTTAGCCCTAAAAGCAATGACTTTGGATTTAGCATCACCATACTTATTCGCGCTCAAAGATTCATAATCAATTTTTCCGCCATATAATGAGCGCGTAAACTGACCGAATTCCGTTTCCTCAAATCCGACATTATAATTCCCCCAGATCGCCGACGATTTATCCCATTCAATTAAAGCATATAAAGGACCTTGCGTATTTGTCGCGTCATAATTTAATTGAGAACCGTCCCCGTAAATCGGATAATAAGTATCAGGATCAAGATCGCGGAAAATTTCTTTTCGTTCCCGTTGAGTATCGAAGCTCGACGTGATTAAATATTTTCCTAACATTTTGCCTTTTAAATAATAAGCTAACTTGCCTTCCGAATAAAATCCCTCATTGTAACGATCCGACTGACTGATCGGCTCAACGTTTCCTCTCGTCATTGTATACCCGACTTTTCCATCTCCCATGGCGACGAAGAACATTTGATCATCGCCGATCTGCAGGGATTTGGAATAGGTTTTAGCCGGACGGTAATATTCTTCTTTGATTTCACCGTAACCTTCAACGGTGCGGACATTGTCCTCAACTTCCTCGTCGGTAGCGATATCTTCTTGAATAATCAAATTAAAAGCACCTTTCGGCAAAATAACCTCAAGGATTTGTTGTTCCTCAGACCCTTTGATATCTTTACCTTGAATAATTTCCTGGGCTGTTAATCCATGTCTTTCGGTAATAGGAATTTCAGTTAATAAAATCCCCTTCTCCATAATCTGAACACTCTTTAACCGGGTCCCAAGGCGATCGATTCTAACCGTTTGTCCGTCGATTAATATGGTTTGAACCTTGAGGCTATTTACTCTCATTTGTTGTTCAATCCATAAATGATAATCTTTTCTTTTTTCTTCACGTTGCGTTTTATACGCTTCCAAGTCGATGTCATCCTGAATAAATCTAAAACTGATCGGCTGAGGTTCTGTTTCATCAAACTTTCCAGTCTTATCCGTGACGACTAAACGGTATTCATAATGCTTTTGAGGATCAATGTGTTGCGCGGTTTGATCACGTCCATCCCAATAAACAGGATCGTAGATATTTAAACGTGTTCCTTCTATTTTTTTGACAACTTTTCCGACGTCGGTATCCACAATTTCAATTTGCCACGTCTCAACAAACGGCGCATAGTTTGAAAATATTCTAAATTCAACACGATGGACAAAAACATCATTATCCACGACGATAGGATCTTCAAACAGCTTTACATGCAGCCGGGGCTGCGGCTTAGCATCATCTTGATGAACTTTAACTTTTCGGGCGAAGAAAACAGAATCTTCCGTCGATAAAATTTCCGTACTTTCTTTAATGCCAAAATTAGCTTTGACCAGTAATCCGGGCGTGATGTCGACGATCAGAACTTTGTCTGTCGTTAAGTAAGTTCCGTCAGGCAATGTCCTTTCATCCAATCTGAATAAATGCCGCCCCGGCACCAAAGCCGGAATATTGTACCGGCCTTCTCTATCCGTCGTGACAATCGTCCCGTCTTCCATGACAATGCGCACATTAGGCACGGGCTCTTCTGTAATAATGACATCCTTAACCGGATCATAAACCGGTGGATCTTGAATTCCGTTTTCATTGCGATCATAAAAAACCTTACCAATGGTCGTACCCGAATCAAATAATGGATCTAGGATGACGGTTACTGTTTCCGTCGCTGGATTGGACACTTGTATTCCCAAAACGTTCTTGGCGATCGCCATGTTTTCATAATCCCCAATAACCACGCCCGTACCCACAACTAATTGGTATTTTAAAATTCTTGTTTGGCCGACGGACACTGTCCCAATGTTAAACACGAGCGGACGATTTCCCGACGGGTTTTCGATGGGTACACCGTCCAACAAAACACGATCCCGGACGTATTTAAATCCGGCCGGGATACGGTCATGAATGTATACTTGAGCCGCATTAATGCTTCCCGTGTTTTCGATACTGATGGTATAAGTGACAATATCACCGATCCGAACTTCTCGTTTATTGGCGTCCTTTTCGATTCTTAAGAGATTAGATGTTTGGTCCAAAGGAAGATCAATATTTAAGACCGTCCCGCTGACTGTAAATATTTCACCTTTTGAACCCAAAATCACCGACCAGCTCGGATCAAACGTGGACAACTGAGAAGGAAAATCGTAGCTCGTTGCTGTAACCTGCAAATGAAAATCATCATTAATCGTAAGAAATGCGTAGTATCCAGTTGTGCCGGTGACGACCGGATTCACGTCGGCGGCATCAAGGTCCACACCCGGGACACCCGGTAGGCCCGTTGTATTATTGACGATTAAAACCGAAGCATTCGCAATAGGAGTATTCGTCGTCGAGTCAAAGACAACCCCATACGGATCCGTCAAACTATAAGTGAAAATATCTGTCGCAACACCAGAGATGGTAACAGAAACGTAATTTGAACCTTTGGGCAAGGCTGTTGTCAATTGAATAGAGAATGTACCACCGACGGAGACAGTACCCGTCCCCACCGTCTGTAATAATAAATTTCCATTGGCATCACTCGCCTGAATGACAACCGCAGCGCTCGGCTCTCCAAATCCGGTTATCGTCGGAGTCGGCCCCAACAAACGTGAATTATCCGCGGGCGTACTTATAGTAGGTTGCTCGGACGTCGTCGGAGCTGCAGAAATTGTAAAAGTGATCGTACTACCAAACGCTGTTCCCACAAATGGAGTAAGGCTGATTGGCCCGGGGGGAAGCGGCCCAGTCACTTCAAAACGGAAATTTCCATTAGCATCCGCGACGGTAGTCCCGACGATAGCATTGGATCCATCCCGTACAATAACCGTTGCGCCAGCTCCAGCAAAGCCGATAATGGTCGGTGTTGTATCCGTTGTTTCGCCGTTAACCGGTATTGAAATTTCTAAAACTGCAAAAATCCAATTCACGGTACTTCCAGCGGTGTTTTCAATACAGTTATAACAATAAATCGAATTACTGAGGGCGGTCGAATAGTCAACATTCACAAACTGTGAGCGCTGCACAGATGTTGGAAAATCTAAGAAGAACTGTGTGGCTGTTATCGACGGCCGAAGAATCGTTTCATTTCCCACGGCACCCGTAATCTCAAAACTTCCTTCAATCGTTTGAGTGGTTCCGGATTCAAAAATAATTGATTTTCCGGCAATCGACGACGTAAAATCGTTGAACCGCGTTTCCCCGATAATATTACTCGTCGAAGGTGAATCAAAAGTAACATCCCCTCCATTATGAATAAACGTTCCTCCGACAACGAATGTCCAATCCTGGGCGACTAAAAATGACTGGCCGGAACCCGGCGCGGTAAAGGATCCACCCGTCATGAGAACACCGCCATTGACGTCAATGTTACCATTGGTGGAAACCATGGTGCCGCCGTCGATAATCAATGAACCAGTAATATTCAAATCTCCCAGCAGCGTGGATGAATTCAATGTACCGGATGTCACATTCAATGTGCCGTCGATGGCCAAAGACCCGGTTGTAGAGAAAGTATCTTTGACACCGTTCGTATCATTGATCACCACGTTAAAGAAATCAACGAGCCCTAAATCCGAAATTAAAAATGTCTCCGCGGTTCCATCACCGTCGCCTTGAAATATAAATTGTCCCGAATCAGAATCAATAAGGCCGAATGTGTACGTTTCATTACCGAATAATGTTAATGTTCCGTCGTTAGACAGCGTGCCACTTACCGCCAAATTAAATCCGTCCAAATTAACCGTCGCGCCTCCTGAATTAATCGACAATTCAGTAATACCGACGGGGCTAGTCAAAATGGGATCAAATCCGGCGACAGGGGGAATGATCGCATGATCGGCACCCGTCGGGACAATACCTAAATTCCAGTTGTTCGCATCATTCCAATCACTCGACACATCTCCCTCCCAAATAATATCCGCACCATCAAAGTCCCAGTTCGTCGTTGTACCGGCTATAGCTTCGGATGAATTATGGGGAGCGAGTAAAAGTCCGGCTGATGCGTCATTATCCAGAACCGACAGCCAATCAAGAATTTGAACGCCTCCAGGAGATAAAGCAATCGGCGCCTGAACACCAAATGTATCACTGACCAGTGACAAAATATTTCCTAAAGTACCTTCCAATTGCAAAGTTCCTGATATGGTCTGGAGTGATGTTGTGGAAAACGTAAACGAATCCGGAATGACAGTAACTTTTCGTAAAGTTGAAAATGTTGTAGCGATATTCCCGGTGATTCCTTGATTGGTTCCGTTAAAATTAACAATCCCTGAAGAATGGGTGAATGTTCCGCCCGTTGAATGATTGAAATTTCCGGCTATATCAAAAGTTCCCGTAATGTTCGGGGCAACGATCGTTCCTGCCGTTAATACCACGTCATCGTTTGCGTCAATGTTGCCGCTGGTCGCTGTCAACGTACCACCATCAATTAAGAGCGTGCCATTTACGACAAGCATATCGGAATTAGTTGAGATGTCTAATTCCGACGAGGATACGCTTAAAGTGCCGTTCGTCGTTAAGGTGCCCGTGGTTTCAAAGATATCTTTGGTCCCATGAGTATCATTAATCACCAGATTGAAGTAATCAACGGAACCGAAATCCGGCAACGTAAAAGGCTCTACGGTTACATCTCCGTCGCCAGTAAAAATTATGTTTCCGCTATCCGTATCGTGGGTCGCAATGGACAACGTTTCATTTCCAAATAAAGTAAGAGTTCCGTCGTTGGATAAAGTTCCGGTAATATCAAGATTTAAACCGTTCATGGAAACCGTAGCTCCGGATTGAATTTGCATTTCCGTGATTTGCACATTGACGTTGAGGATGGGTTGATTAACCGGAGCGCCCGGGATAATAACTGTATCGATGACCGTAGGGACAAAACCAAGGTCCCAGTTTCCAGGGACATTCCAGTCGGTGTTAACATCTCCATCCCATGTAAGAGTTCCTCCCCCGAAAACCCAGTTATCATTAAGGCCCAAGTCGATAGAATTTACTCCAGCAAATAATGTTAATCCATCACTCGCGTCGGATAATCGAACATTTAAACTATGAAGCCTTTGAAGCCCGGCGGGCTGTAAAGCAATTCCCCACTGACTAGGACTCGCGTCATCATCATTACTCGTGATGGTCAGCAATTGGCCTAAAGTCCCATGCATTTCCAGCGTACCCTCGATCGCTTGAGTTCCGGTATGATCAAACACCATCGTGTCAGCTAAAACGACCGACTTTAAAATATTATTAAATGTCGTACTTCCGACGACATTTTGTGAAGTACCGTCAAAGATAACCGTACTTGTTCCTCCGTCGAATGCAGCCGAGTTAGCCCAATTACCTTCGATTGTTATATCCTGCGCCCCCGCGCCGACGGTGCCATTTGTATTTGAAAAATCGTTATCGATCTGAATATCATTAGCCACAGCGCTAAGTGTTCCCGCTCCTGAATGCAAAAAATTATAAAATAATTTTCCCGTCGCTGTTCCACCGGAATTAATGGATTGTGTTGTTGTCCCGTTAAAATCGAGCGTGCCCGTATTCGGCGTGTAAGTTCCGGCAGTGTTGACCCAATCACCGTGCAGACGAACCCAGCCCGTTGTTGTCGTTAAAGTTCCCTGCACGACAATATCGTCATTTGACGTTAAAGTTCCAGTATTAACATTAATGGTGGTTGTACTTGGTATGATTAAACCTTGTTGGGCATAAAGCGGATGAAGCTTAAGCAGCATAAATAACGTACAAAAAAAACCCGAAAGAATGAGTGAACTTTTCATCCATTTTCTTTGTGACGCGCGACTATTGTTTTTTTTATTAATCAATTTTATTAATACTATTTAGATTATTACTAATATATAAAAGTTTGACCAACCCTGATCAAACAAAAATACACCTAATTTACGTCATGGAAAAAGACAATATACCTTTTTTCATAATAATATTTATATTAATAGTGTTCAATGAATAATTGATTTATTTCAGGGTAGGATTATTAATCTCTCGACGGAGAAACGGGGATTTTTAGATTTTTGAGCGCTATCTTTCACAATTCTTTTTATTAGCGCACATAATAGTACACAGTCAATTTAACCCAATCAACATCTTCGGCGTCATTCAACTCAAGCACAACATAACTTCCCGCAGCCACGGTTGTGTCCGTTAAACTGGCTGTTGTTTCTGTATTTTCATTGTCGGCTGCGCCGCCATTATGAGATTGAATATTGACGATGGTCGTTTCTGTTCCGGTCGCGCTATCAGGGTCAGTCCATTCCTCTACATCGGTTTGATAAGTCGCGTTCGCGCTAGTGATAATACGCACAGCGGTTATCTCTATTCCTTGCGGATAATTATAGGTATCAACGGTGAACATAGGGATGTGATTATTAACCGACCGTACCTGATCCGGCTCAAGCAAGGTCATATCTTTTTGCTGAATCAACGGTACACGAACCGGTGTACTTGTAGAAAGACCGCTTGGATTACCAGCCGTCGGATACATAATTACATCCCCAATAATGCTCAACGTTCCCGTCGTTGAAAGTGTAATTAATGGATTGGTTCCAGGACTAGTACCATTACCAATTCTAAAAAGGTCATCATCATCACCCTCGCCATCATTTTTAATGCTTATATAAAATTCGGAATCTCCAGCAAGTGGATTAATTATAATGGCGGGGACTGATGATGTCGCTATTTCAAGATTTCCATTCATAGTATCCCCTGCCGTTCGTACATAAATATCCTGCACACTCACCGTATCGTCCGTTAATGTAATTCCAAATCCAGCCTCTAAATTCGTATCATCACTAATGTCAATTGTTCCGCTGGCTGTTGATAACGCTGTCCACGATCCGCCTATGTAAGCTT
>JAGOSC010000083.1 GCA_018062515.1 Candidatus Omnitrophota bacterium | reverse complement strand
CGCATGAGCTCTATGATTCTTTTAAGCGGAATTGACCTTCCGATGCGAGCCATCAATGAAATGATTTCATCGGCGATAAACGTTATTGTACATATGGCGCGGTATACGGATGGTTCGCGTAAAGTGACGGGAATATCAGAAATCGTCGGGATGGAAGATAATAATGACCTGACATTAAAAGAAATTTTTCATTACAAACAAACTGGCCGCGATGCCTCCGGAGCTATTCAAGGTCAATTTGAAAACACCGGCTATACGCCGAAATGCGCGGATGAATTGATCAAAAAAGGGGTCAAAGTCGACCTCTCTATATTTAAGTAGTAATCTTATGAAGACAAAAATAATTTTATTCTGGAGTAATAAAGGCGGCGTCGGAAAAACGTTTCTCGCTGTCAATACAGCGGCGTCTTTGGCCTTGTTACAAAAACGGGTTTTACTGTTGGAACTGAATTTTCAATCCATTCATTCCATTGACAAAATGTTAAACCTCGTCGCTCGTTTTGGCTTGACCAACCTCATCTCTCAAATTGAAACATTAGATAAACCTGAAATTATCAAAAAAGCAGTTACACCGCATTCGTCCGGGTTAGATTATTTACCTATGGTTTCTAGCTCAACTCCACAACCCGAATTTACCGCGGCTAAAATCAAAAAATTCTTTGAAATTGCGTCGAATCTTTACGACTATATTATCATTGATTCTCGTCGAGCCTTGACCGAAGGTTTGGTTTCCGTCATGCAGAATTCAAATCTAGTCGTTGTTGTGGATACACCCGAAGATCTGACCGTTAATAAATTTGAATGGTTTCTTTCCATGCTGAACAGCACGCATATACCTAAAGCCATGATTAAATTAGTCATTAACCGGTCTCCGTCGAGATATGCCGTCGATCCCCTAGCCATTAAGGAAAAACTAGGTCTGGATGTTCTGGGAGAAATTCCTTCCGATGGAAAAACGGTGGGGTTAGCATTAAATAGTTGTAAACCTTGCGTCGTGGATAGTCCGCGTAGCCCTGTCTCGCAGGCCATTATCAACTTTGCCCAACAACTTGAAAATGAAGCGCTATATCCTGAAATTTCCGTCGAGGAGCATACGCAAATTTCTGGAAAAATTCAGGAACAAGACGGATCATTAAGAAAATTTGGCATCACGCAAGCAAAAGAGGAAGATACTTTTATTTTCAGTCAAGACGATGAAGAAATCTTTTTGAAGAAAAAAACGCATGAAAAGTTAGTTAAAGAAATGAATATTGTTAATTTAGGCCCAGAATCCTTTACCGACGAGAAACTTATGGCGGAGTTAAAAGAAAAAGCCAAAGGCATCATTGAAAGACTTCTTTCCCAGGAATATTCAAAATTAACCAAAGATGATGAGATACGCGCGCGATTGACGAAAGAAATTATAAGTGAAGCTTTTGGGCTTGGGCCCCTCGAGGAATTTTTAGATGACCCTGATGTTTCCGACATTATGGTCAATGGTCAAAAACAAACCTTCATTGAAAAGAGCGGTAAATTAATTAAAACGAATGCAAAGTTTTCTTCAGAAAAACAAATGCGAAGTATTATTGACCGTATCATTGCCCCCTTAGGCCGACGCATTGATGAATCCACACCCATGGTGGATGCCCGGCTCCAGGACGGATCCCGCTTTAACGCGCTCATCCCTCCTCTATCTTTAACGGGCCCGATGATGACGATCAGAAAATTCGGAAGGGAACGCCCTACCGTCGACTCACTTTTAAATAAATACAATAGTCTCAATGATAATATGCGCACATTTCTCGAGGCGGCTGTTCGGGGAAGAAAAAATATTATCGTTTCCGGCGGGACAGGGTCGGGTAAAACAACTTTACTAAATATTATTTCTACGTTTATTCCGGATAAAGAGCGTATCGTGACCATTGAAGATGCCGCTGAATTGCGGATCAATAAATCGCACTGGATCCGGCTTGAATCACGGCCGCCCAATATGGAAGGCAAAGGACAGATTCACATACGCACGCTGTTTATGAATAGTTTGCACATGCGTCCTGACCGGATTATCGTCGGAGAATGCCGCGGATCAGAAGTCATTGACATGCTTCAGGCGATGAATACCGGGCATGACGGCTCTATGACGACTCTTCATGCCAATTCAACCAAGGACGTATTGGTGCGTATGAGCTCGATGATCCTGCTTGCCGGCGTTGAATTGCCTATTCGGGCGATTTATGAAATGATTTCCACGGCCCTTGATCTTATCGTTCACATTAACCGCTTCAGCGACGGCACGCGTAAAATTGTTGAAATCACAGAGGTTGCCGGCCTTAACGCAGATCACCAACTTGAATTAAGAGATATATTTAAATATGAACAGCATGGAATGGATGAGCGGGGAAAGATCGTCGGAGAATATGTAGCTACGGGGAATATCCCGAAAAGTTATGAAGAATTTAAGATTATCGGCATCGATATTGATAAAAAGATATTTGATCCTCCCGCTCGAAAGAAATAGCTCTCCTCTGCCGTATTTCTCATACTATTAATCAAGTGTTTTTATCGTCCAATGACGTTCCTCAATCATTTTCTCGAGCTGACGGGAGTCATTAACTTGTGCGACAACTTTCTTCTTTCTTGATTTCTCACGTAGGAATTCGAGCTCCTCATCCATACCCCGTCGATGTTCCTCTGAAATTCCAGCAAATAGTACTCTGCTTGTATCCCATGTGGTAAATGCCTCTAATCGTGCTCCCCGTCGAGGAAATGGCCAGGGTTTATCTGTATATCCAGCTATATAAACACCTTTCTCCTCGGGTGAATAAGAATATCTTGAGCGGGCCTGATCAGAAAAGAAATATGGGTAATATCCGTGAAGAATTTTATGACTTTCGTGATTCGCTTTTGAATGATAATGACTGGTATAGTCATTGAACACACTTCTCGCCTCAGATCTACCGACGATAAAAATAGTAAAGGCTAAGAGTAAGAACATTGTTTTATTCATATGGGCCGCCTCAGTAAAATGTTGTAAATAGATTTCATTTCAACTGTACCTCTGAATCAAAAAAAATCAATAACCCAGACCGGAACAGACCAGGACAGATGGGGTAAAATCAAAATTTCTCTTTTTGGATGAGTTTAAGCTTTGATCATGCGCCAACAGCGATGAATCGTTTTATTGCGGTAATCTTCAGGAATGGTTTTAGGGGTTAACTCTTTTATTTCACTAACATTGAGCCCCTGAAGCCTTGGTTCAAAACGTTGATGATTCGTCGAGAAAAAAACAACTGAGCCGGGATGCATTACGTTTAAAACTTTTTTAATAAGAACCGGGTGTTCTCTATTAATGTCGAAGGAGACATCCTCTTGATGATCCTGTGAAAATGACGGCGGGTCAATGACCGCGAGATTAAACCGGCGTCCTTCTTTATACGCCCGATGAAGATATTCGTAAGAATCAGATTGGATAAACTCATGATCTTTATGCATGAGTTTGTTTAATTCCATATTGTCTTTAGCCCACTTTAAATAGGTTGAATTACGGTCTACTGTTACAGAACTTCGGGCATTTCCCGACGCTGCCGCGCAGGTAAATGTCCCGGTATAAGCATAAAGATTAAGAAAGTCCTTATCCTTAGCCAAATCACGGACAATGAGGCGCGTGTCACGATGATCAGAAAATAAACCTGTATCAATATAATCATCCAAATTAACCCAGAACTTTAAATCCCGTTCATGGACGATAAATAATAAATCCTTTGTGTCCAGCTTTTGATAACGCTCCCCGCCTTTGGTATTCGTGGTGCGTTTTTTAATATGGACTTTTTCTTTTGGAATTTCCAGCGCAGCCGCTACAGCTTCAGCCATTTTGGGAAGCCAATCGGTCCCTGTTTGTAAGCGAATATATTCGCCAACAACGAGATGGTCACCGTACTTGTCAACGACGGCCCTGACTTCCGGAATATCCCAATCGTAGAGGCGGAAGCAATCAATATTTTGCTTCTTAAATCTCTTGGATAAGTGGCGGAATTGTTTGCGAACTCGGTTGGATAAAAGTTCGGCGTGTTGAAGTGTTTTTTCCGGCGTGACGATGTTTTTCATATGAGCGCGTGACCGACGATAAAAATCATTATTTAAAAATGGAGTCGAGCACTCCTTCAATTAAGATCTGCTCCGGGGCCTTTTCGTTTTCTTCAGGCGGCTGGTCACCCTCGACGCTGTCTTCGGTTGGGGACGTCGTTTGGTCAGAACTTACTCCGTTTTTATCTAAATTCTTCTGTAAAAATTCGAGCGCCTTATTTTTTATGGCGTTTTTAGCTAAATCTTTTATATCGGGTAATACTTTTATTCCCGACGGACTGCCACTGATGAGGAGCGGAAAACTTATTCGGCCTGAATCATCATATAATAAATTAAGTTCTCCCACAGCCTTCACCATGTAAGACGATAATTGCTGTTCAATTTTAAAAATTCCATTGAATGAGTAATGCTGATCAAAACCAACTTGACCATTTCCTTCAAAAATAAATCCATCAGCCTCAAGATTAAATGATTGTATTTGTGCCACACCATTGGCAATGTTTATCGTCATATTCATGCCCGTAATAACAGTATCTTTATTCTCAATCTTGGTTTTTAATTCCGGTGGAAGGCTTGATACGATAATTTCTTTGAAATTCGAAATGAATTTTATATTATCCAGGACAAGGGCTAGAATATTTATATCCACCAATTTGCCTTCCTTAAAAGCAACAACACCTTCTCCCGTCAATGCATTCATCATGATCGCCGGATCAAACCCATGCCCTTGTATTGCCAATGTTGTATCGATCACCCCCTCAACCTTGACGGGGAAATCTTTCTGATTCAGCACATCGGCGAGACTAAGGTTGGTTATTTTTAAATTGGATTGATAACTTTGCTCTTTAACGTAATCCGTAAGTGATCCGGTTATAGAAATATTTCCTTCTCCTAAGTGAAGAACGATTTCATCCATGGTCACATTCGTTCCCACAATCTGAATCTTTGCTTGAACTGGATCGACGGGAGCATTTAATTCTTTTAAAACAACGCGGCCATCAGTTAACGATATAATCCCGTTGACCGGCCCTAAACCCGTCGGTCCGGCCATTAATGAACTCAAATTTACGGATGCTAAGCCTTTTAGTTCTGTCGGAAGCGGTGCGTCTTTAAGAGCCACCACTGTTTGTTTCAGCTGTTCTAAAGATAATAAGGATAAATCGGTCTTAAAATTCAGCCTATCGACGGTAATTTGTTGAGTTTGCTGATTCAGGGTTGCTTTCGTCGCAAAGGAAAAATTAGGCTGATCACTTAAATATGCTAACTCCCCTTGAACGTCAAACGGCTCACCATTCATGGAGAAATTATTGATATTTAATTTTGCCTTTGACACATCAACACTAACACCCGGCGCGATTTCTTTAAATGCGACCTGGCCGTCGGATAAAGCCGCATCCATTGTTAATGCTTGTAAACCAAGCGGTCCGGCGGCCATATCTTTGATGGAAACCTTACATTTTCCAGCCAATTTTTCCGGCAATGGAATATCCTTAAGCGCAGGCACGCTTGCTTTGATCTCGGCAAGGGAAAATCCTGCCAAATCCGTCTCAAACGTGGTGTCTTTAAGGTGAATGGCCTGCGTCGTCAAATTAAAATCACCTTGGCCATCAAGCGCGACATTCGGTGTGGGATTCATGACGCCGGCTTTCAAAGAAAATGAAAACGGCCCATTCAAAGAAAAATTCTTCAACGCGAAGTTGATCGCTTGAACCGATAAAGCCGCGCCACTCTTATCTTTTAAACTAACTTCACCGTCGACAAAATTTAAATTCATACTCAAAGCTGTTAAACCTGCAGGCCCGGCAGAAAATTCATTGAGATCAAGCTGTATTTTACCGGCAAGTTTATCCGGAAGCGGTTGACCTTTAAGCATGGTTACATCCGACTGCAATTGCGCTAAGGAATATGAAGCTAGATCCGTTTTAACAGAAACATCAGTCAAACGAACTCCCATATTCGTCATATCGAGCAAGGCATTCCCTTGAACATTAATATTCGATTGTTCACTTAAATAAGCCGCAGATACATTCCATTGAAAGGACTTACTTAATGAAAAACTATTTACCGAAACGTTAATTTTAGACGCGGCAAAGGATACACCTGGAGCAACATTTGGAATGGCGACTTTACCATTTTCAAATTTTATGTCCGCATCGATGGACGATAAACCCTGCGGACCTGCAGAAAGTTCTTTGACCAAGACACTAAACTGGCCTCCCAGTGTCGTCGGGAAAGGAACATTTGTTGGAATGACCGGTAATTGACGGATAGTTTCAAAAGAAATTTTATCCAAATCTGTTTTGAAGTTTAATTGAGAAAGATTAATTGCCGACGTCTTTGGATCCAATTTAGCTTTACCATCAACCCATATATTTTGCTGCGAGCCAAACACAGCCATGGCAAATGAAATTTTAAAAGGAGCATTTAATGAGAAACCATTAACCTTCAAGTCTGCCTGAGACATGCTCACTTTCATTTCCGGTTCAAATGACCGGTCAATGAATGTCACTTCTCCACCGGAGATTTCCACCGTATCTACAAAAATATTCGGCATTTCTGCCGGTTTGGCTGGAGGTTGAGGCTGTTGAGTTTGTGGTTCATCCGAAGCTGGAGGATTTTGGACAGGCGCGGCCGCTAACGTTTGTGCATTGATCAGGCCGTCTTTATCCCGAATAATAGTTACACGCGGTGATTTAACCAAAACCTTGGTAATGGCAATTTCTTTCTTCATTAAATAAGACAAAACATTCACGCTCACAAAAACTTCATCCACATTAAAAAAATCACCGGTGCCAAATGCAGAGTTCTCACTGATTTTCACGTCGGAAATAGCAAATCTTATTCCATTAGTGATCGAAGGTTTTAAATCAATTTTATTAAAGTCAAGCGTGCGGTGAAGCGCCGAGTTAGCTGCGGAAATGATTTGAGGTTTATAACGGTTGACGTCGAGTGTTTTTAAAAAAATAAATAAGCCGATGAAACCCAAAACAAAGAGGATAAGAACTGTGATCAGAATAATTTTTAAAATTTTCATTTTTTAGCCTCTCATTTGTTAACAAAATAAATGTTAAACATCATACTAACAAAACTTTGTTAGTTGTCAATCCTTGGCTTGGTCATCCGCACGCTGTTTCACAGCCTTCCACACCAACCGCGTCTCTTCCATACATTTCTTTACAAGATTTTACGCATTCGATACAAAGTAAAAATTTCTTCGACTCGGCGCGAACACAATTGCCGTCTTCGACTATACACTGAGCGTAGGCTCGGCATCGATCTCCATAGACATACTC
>JAGOSC010000082.1 GCA_018062515.1 Candidatus Omnitrophota bacterium | reverse complement strand
ACCTATGACTATGGGTTGACATAGCAATTAAATCTCCCTGTTCTTTCTCGGCTATATCTAAAATTTGATTGACCGGCTCCCCAATTTTAATATGGTTGTCAAATTTTTCCGTCTTTTTTTAAAACTTGCTCAGTAAGTTAGTTCCATGAATTGGATTTCAAAATAAATTTATAATAAACAACAAGGCAGTTTATTAATGGTTCGCTCATCCACATCATCTATGAAACGGTAAATCTTTATGTCCACACTATCTTTATCATTTATATGGCCTCATTATTTATTTCCTCACCTCGAATACTTTTGACGCTTTCAATATTACTGATAAATATTTTTCCATCGCCACGACGGCCTGTATGAGCGCTTTTTTTAATTACTTCCGTGAATTTCATGCAATCTTCATCTCGACAAACAATTTCAATCTTAGTTTTTGGTGTAAAGTCAGTCAAATATTCTACTGCATGATGCGGATAACTCTCATCTTTTTCTTTACCAAAGCCTTTCGCATCAATCACAGACATCCCATGAATGTGTATCGCTCGAAGGGCGTTGACCACTTTGTTTAACATAAATGGTTGAATGTAAGCTTCTATCTTTTTCATGGATTCCTCCTCTTAGTAATTAACTAAAACTCGACAGCTTCTTCTTTGACAAACCATCCATAAAATGCCGGGATAGCAAATAGGGTTAAAAACGTTGATGAAATTAACCCTCCAATAACCACAATTGCCAATGGTCTTTGTACCTCTGAGCCAGTCCCATGGGAAAAAACTAATGGAATCAAACCGATCATGGTACAAAGTGCTGTCATGAGTACAGGGCGCAATCGATCGCACCCTCCTTGAATTGCAGCTTCCATCATTTCCTTTCCCTCTAAACGTAACTGACTTATCCGAGAAACCAAAACTAAGCCGTTACCGACAGCAATTCCAAAAAGCGCGATAAACCCAATGGAAGAAGGTACAGATAAATTCTCACCCGAAATAAAAAGAGCGATGAGTCCACCCACTAACGCTAATGGAATATTAAGAACAATTAGTAATGCTTTTTGAAGAGAATTAAAGCTAGAATAAAGCAATAGAAAGATCAGTCCCAGCGTTATAGGTACAACGATGGCTAATCGCTTATTAGCCTTCTGTTGTAGTTCAAACTGACCGCCCCACTCGACGATATACCCAGGCGGGAATTTAATTTTATCTTGGATCGCTTTCTGGCCTTCTTGAACAAAACTTCCCATATCCCTTCCCCGAACATTACATTGAACAACAATGAAACGCTGGTTGTTTTCTCGGGTAATTTGACGAGGGCCGACCACTTCACGGATTTCCGCCACTTGGGAAAGCGGCACTACCACCCCATTGGATGCAGACAGAAGCAATCGAGCTAGATCCTCTTTACTAGCACGATCCTCTTCCCTATAACGAACCAGAATATCAAAACGTTTGACACCTTCAAAAACCTGTCCGGCGATTTCACCGCCGATAGCGGCGCGAATTGTTGATTGAACCTGCTCCATGCTCAAACCGTAACGGGCTATTTTGTGAGGATCTGGAGTAATAACTAACTGTGGTGAACCTGAAACCTGATCAGCCTGCACATCGGCTGATCCTTTAACTTCTTTAATAACATTGGCAACTTGGTCGGCGATTTCCTTCAACTTTCCTAAGTCTTCACCGTATATCTTTATTGCCAAGTCTGAACGAATCCCTTCGAGCAATTCATCAATGCTCATTGCAATCGGTTGTGTAAAACCTAAATTAACGCCAGGAAATATTTCTAATTTCTCACTAAAGGCTTCAAACAATTCTTCTTGTGTCTTGGCTGTCGTCCATTCTTCTTTAGGTTTCAATGTAACAAACATTTCAGAACTATTAACCGGATCGGCATGGGCTCCCACTTCACCACGTCCAACTCGACTAACAACCTGAACGACTTCAGGAAATTTCATTAACTGTTGTTCAATTAATAGTGACGTATCACGAGATTGATTTAATGAAATCGACGGTGCCATTGAAGCCCGAACGACTAAGGTCCCTTCCTGAAGTTCTGGTGTAAATTCAGTACCCAAAAAAGGAAATGTCAAAGCGCCAAGTACCGCGAGAATAATCGTAGCAATGGCGGTAAACTTACGGTGCTTCACAAAATATTCCAAAGGTGGCTTATAAACACCCTGTATCGTATTTATCACCCGTTCACTAAATGAAATTGATGAACTTTTTTTAAATTTCATAATAAGGACGCTAAGACCCGGAACAAAAAGTAGCGCATAAAGCAATGAACTAAACATAGCTATCATGATGGTAATAGCTAATGGTCTAAAGGTTTTTCCCTCAACCCCTTGCAATGAAAGCAGCGGAAGAAAAACAATAATGATAATGATGATAGCAAAGAAAATTGGTCTGGCTACTTCTCTGCACGCCTCGGCAATAATTTTAACCTTTGATTCTTGAGGATCAGCCATTCTGAAATGATGATCACAATTTTCGACCATAACCACTGCCGCATCAACCATCATACCAATAGCAATAGCTAAGCCTCCTAATGACATGAGGTTGGCGGAAATACCAAAGTAATTCATCATAATAAAGGTCGATAAGACGCTGAAAACAATGGCTCCGGCCACAATAATTGCGCCACGAATGTTTCCGATAAAAAGCAATAAAATCAAAATGACCAAAATAATGCCAATAATCAAAGCTTCCATAACCGTCCTTATACAAGCTTCAACCAGCGTTTTTTGATCATAATACGGAATGATCTTGATTCCTTTCGGAAGCGCTTCGTTAATAGTTTTCAGTTTTTCTTCTACATTACTAATAACCGTAGAAGTATTGGCGCCCATTAACTTGATAACCATGCCCGCTACCACTTCCCCTATTCCATTACGTGTTTCAAGACCTCGACGAACAGCCCCGCCTATTTCAATATCAGCCACCTGATGTAAATAAATACGGGTATTATCATTAAAGGTTTTGATAACAATATTTTTGAGGTAATCCATGTTCTTAATTAAACCAATGGAACGGATGACATATTCCTCTTGTCCTTTTTCAATAAACTGAGCGCCAACATTAAGATTATTACTTCTAATTGCCTCTATAACTTCGGAAAGAGTTAGATTGTAGGCGCGCAACTTATCTGGCTGAATAACGACTTGATATTGCTTTTCTTCTCCACCAATACCGAGAACTTCCGTTACACCTTTAACGGTTTGTAAATTAAACTTAACAATCCAATCTTGAATCGTTCTCATTTCCTCCGGAGTGCGTGTTCCTGTTTCATCATGGAGATAATAAAACAGAATGAGTCCTAATCCTGTGGCTATTGGGCCCATTTCCGGCTCACCCATTCCTTCAGGAATTTGTTCTCTGGCTTCGGTCAAGCGCTCCGATACCAATTGCCGCGCCCAATAAATATCGGTTCCGTCTTTAAAATAAATATTCACCACCGAAAGACCAAAGTTAGAAACGGAACGGATTTCTTCAATATCGGGAAGCCCATTCATTGCTGTCTCGACCGGATAGGTAACAAGTTGCTCGATTTCTTCCGGAGCAAGACCTTCTGTCTGCGTAAAAACTTGAACTAAAGCAGGCGTGACATCTGGAAAAGCATCTATTGGCAAACGGTCATACGCCCATTTACCACCGACACAGGTAGCAATAAAAATAATGACTACCATTAAGATATTTTTTAGAGAAAAATCGATAAGTTTATCTACCATTATGGACTCCTAAAATTTAGTTTTGATTTAATGACTGTGGCCATGACCAAAGGATGCTTTTGCCTGCTCACTTTTTAAATAAAAACTGCCTTGTGTAACGACCTTTTGGCCTTCCTCTAATCCTTGTTTTATTTCCACATGATCACCAAAACGTTGACCTAGAGCAACCTCAGTTAGAGCAAACTTATTGTCTCCGTTAACAACAAAAACAATACTCTCCTCGTTTAACTCTTGAATAGCCGAAACGGGAACAGCTATCGCTTCCTTTTCCGATTCATAAACTAAATCGCCGGAGATAAACATTCCCAAACGAAGTAAATGTTCCGAATTATCAACATCTATCCTGACCTTAATGGCTTGTGATTCTTCTTCCACCTGCGGTGAAATATAAACGACTTCCCCCATAAATATCTTGTCGGGAAAAGCGATTGACTGTAGTTCTGCTTTCTGGCCAATCTTTACGGAGCCGATATCTTTTTCATAAACATCGACCGTAGCCCGTAACTTATCAAGATTGACAATACTCATTAAAGATTTTAAACGGTCCGCGTGTTCGCCAGTTTTCACATACGTCGCCAAAATCACACCTGAAATATCAGCGAGGATGTCCTGAGGGGTACCATCGGTTTTACGGAGAGTTAATAATTTATCTCCCTTTTCAACATTAGCACCCAATTCAGCATGAATGGCTTCAATAATGCCATCATCTGCTGTTACATAAGAATGTTCGTCTGTGTCTTTAGCAATCTTCCCAAAGACTTTGAGGCGATTTTCCACCATTGTTTTCTTAACAGGCGTCACTTTTAACTGGATCATTTCTTGAGCTTCTTGATTTAACTCCATAACACCTTCTTCATATTCTTCGCCTTCTTCGTGACCCTGCTCTTCTTCACCAGGCCCACGTTCATCGTGAGATTCTTTTTTTGACACTTTTTCATTCTTTTCTTCATGATCATGGCCATGCTTTTCCTCGGCTATCGCCTGACGCATAGATGTAACTGAAAAAAACATAAAAAGGCCACCAACAATAATTAACATAATAAATTTAAAATGTTTTTTCATCTATTTCTCCTCTGTAACTTCTTCTGTTAAGCCAATGGACTGTTCTAAGTCCGCCAGCTTATGAGAATAATCGGTTAAAGCTGCAAAATATTCCTGTTTAGTTTTCTGATAAGAAGCAATACCTTCTAGGTAAATTAAGAAGGGAGCTTCCCCTTCATCATATTCAATAGTAATAATCCGTAATAATTCATTGGCCTCCTTAATGGAGTCTTCTAAATTATGGATTGTCTGAAAGGCTAGATTGACACTCTGAAAGGCTTCATAAACTTCTAACTCTACGGACCGCTTTAAAGCATCTAGGTGAATTTCTGCTGTCTGTTTTTCTAAATCAGCTGCTTCGACTTCACCTTGAAATTGCGTCCAGATTGGAAGAGTAAAGGTTATTCCTGCACCAGCGTTATACATTTCATCTTCCCGATTCGCAAAGACCCCAACAGTAACATCGGGAATTTTTTGTCGTTTGGCCATGCTCAATTCTTTGGTTTTCTTTTTAATTTCCACCTCTTGATTCAAAATATCCGGCCGCTTCGATAAAGCAAGCTGCGAATAGTTTTCTAAGGTGGTTTTCATCACAATAGGTGTTAATGTGTCTTGGAGTTTGATATTTTCATTCATCCGACGACCCATAAGAATATTTAATTTTCCAAGAGCAATCTGGAAATCATTTTCTGCTTTTAACAAACCATTTCTGGCATTGGCTGCCTCTAATTTTGTTCTGGCTAATTCATGGTTACGAGACTTACCTGAATCAAAACGAACCTGAACTTGATCCAATAATCTTCTGGCGATATTTAAGTTTTCTTCTGCCAGCTCAATACCTTTCTGCGCCAAAATTGTTTCACTATATTGTTCTTTGATTTGTTTAGAAACTTCTAACCATGTACCGATAAACCCAAACTCTGCTTGGGTAATTTCATCTTTAGCAATCCCCACCTTTAACCCACGTTTGCCCCATAACTCTAGGGGCTGACTGATTCGTAGTTCTCCCTCCAGTAGCCGAGATTCGAATTCACCATCGCCGGTGAAATCTTGTTGAATTTTATCCACATCGGCTTCGATCTCTGGATTGGTTAATTTTCGGGATTGTTTATACTTAGATTGTTGGATTTTAATATTTTGGCGCGCTTCTATTACTTCAGGATTATGTTGAAATGCTAAAGCTAGTACAGCCTTCAAGGAAATACTTTCATCGGCGAATGCTCCAACAGCGCAGGCGAGTGCCATAAAAAAGAAACAGTTTATTCGTATAAATTGATTAATCATTTATAACCTCACAGCGTTTAATTATTGAAAGAGAAAAAAAATGATTGGGACAGAGATGACTTTAAACAGTAGCGATTGGGGGCCGAACAGTGACACTGAGAATAGGATTTTCGTAAGAACGAATTTGAAGGATCGAAGAAAATGCAGATTGAAATAGGGGAGTAAAACTAACTCTATTACTAGGAAGCATTACGTTACAGCATGCAATATGACAGTCCATCGTGCATTGATCCGTCATTTCCTTCGTGTGAGCATCGTCGCAATAACCGTTAATAGGAACAATTGAGAAAAGAAAAAGGGCAATTAAAATCACTTTCAAAATTTTCATGTTTGATAATTTAGCATACTAAGACTATTGTGTAAAGAGTTTCCAATTTAAAAAAAATAATTTTTTATTATTTTTTTTATTTATCAAACAGTAAGAAACGTTTCGAAAATAAAATAATTAAGCCTAATTAATATTTGATTATAATTGGTTAAAATTATTTGATTGTCAACGATAGACCTAAAGTTCCTAACACTTGCATAATTGTTGAAAGACGGGGATCAGAACGGTCAGAGAGAGCTCGATATAAATTTTCTCGATTAAGCCCTGTTGCCTTAGAAAGTTTACTAAAACCTCCGTGCACACGAGTGGCTAATGATAAAGCAGAAAGAAACGCTTTTTCATCGCCATCTTTTTGATATTCCTCAAGAGCAACACCAATATAGGCTTTTAATTCTTTTGGATGTTTTTTATAATATTCTAATTGAGCTTCATCAAATGTTCTGAGTTTATTTTTTTTCATGGTAATTTCTCCAATATTCGACAGCTTCTTTAATATCTTTATCCTGGGAAAATTTATCTCCGCCTACTAATAAAATAATGAGTTTATTTCCGTCTTCACCGCAATAAATCCGGTATCCTTTTCCAAAATCTAAACGTAACTCCAAGATACCATGAAAACGTTTATGATCACCATAGTTTCCGTGCCTTATTCTGTCGATTCGCGTTTCAATACGATGCCTAATCATTTTATCCCGCAAAGAAAATAACCAATCTATAAACGGCTCTTTCCCGTCTTGCGTCCTATAAACAAGAATAGCTTTTTCGATCATCTGATTGAAGTGTAGCTTATAAGCTACGGATTGTCAAATTTTAGTACAATTCTTGTGTGGGCATAATATTTAAGATAAAACCAAGTAATCGATTCGGCAAAAAAAATGATGTGCCAAAACGGTGACATAATTTCGGACAAAATGTATTATTTTATACTAACAGGTATTAAAATAAAAACTTGCCTTCCTATTGGGTATAGGTGCATTCACTAGAAAAGAAATGAGTTAAGAATATTATTTTATCGACGGAGATTTGATAAATATGGACGAAATATGATG
>JAGOSC010000081.1 GCA_018062515.1 Candidatus Omnitrophota bacterium | reverse complement strand
CTAATCTCACACATCCTCTTGTCACTATGTTCCCATCGGAATCAATAAACACCTGCGTCGTATTCGTCACATCCTGAACATCCAATCCGCTCGTCCCGTCACTCGTATCAAATATCGCTTCGATATCCTGTTGGGCAAATGCAATGACGGGTATATACAAACAGGATACCGTCAAACATATTCCAATCAGGAATCCTCTTAATACTTTATTCATTTTTGTTATTTTTCTTTTCATAAAATGTAACTTGTGACCGAGATTTACCTAAATAAGCATACTCTTTTTAATAAAGAAGAACCGTGTTCTTAAATTGTAAAAGAAGCATGTTCTAAAATATTTTAATAAACCGTCAACTTTAAATATATTTGGTAGCATAAACTTATTTTTATTATAGAACCGTGTTCTTAATTTATCTTTAGTTCCGTATTCTTTAAATAATAATAGTGCCATCTTTAATAATTTATTAATTGAGCTTAAAATCTTTATTATTCACTCCACTTTTTACTGAATTCTTAAATTCTTTTGAACCTAGTATGCCACCTTTGCGATTATTCAGGTCTAACTCAGCTCCAAAGTACTGATTAATTAAACTTCTGTACACCAGCTGCCGCTCCTGATCTGACGCTCCTAATTTCTTATAAATCTCGTGCAGATCAACATCAAAATTACTTACCTGACCATAAGCCAGCTCACCATAGCCGCTGAATGTGTAATCCTTCGCCTCACTCACCAAATCATTGCTTACCGGACTTAAATCAATATGCTTACTGCAGACCAAGAAATATTGATCAGGTTGTACGGCAAAACTCTTAAACCGTCCGGCAAACACATGCCCCATACTGTTATATTTTTGATTGAAATATTTGGCGTACTCTCGCGTGACACTTTCCATCACCTTCGATAGTGTATTATCTTGCTTTGGCTCCACAAGTAGGTGTATAGCGCTTTTTAGGAGAACGTAATTATAAACGTACATCGGGTATGAAGAGATTGCGCCTTTGAGAAGAGTGAGATATTTCTCGTGATCATCTATATCACGAAAAATATCCTGATTGCCATTCCCTTTGGAAATGACGTAGTGCAGTATACCGGATTGTGTTATTCGACTTGCCCTGGGCATTCTTAACCTGGTACTTTAATTATTTATAGAACCTTGTACTTATATATAAATTAGAACACGGTTCTATACTATAAAATAAACATGGTACTTTTACATTATTTAGTAGCTGGAATATTTTTATTATTAAGAACACGGTACTTATTTTGATTTGATTCGGTAACTTTTTATAGCTAAACATTGAGTATCCCCTAAATTCCCAAAGCTCCCATCCACCACTGGAATGGGGGCGTTATATACAAATTTGTCATTTTTTAAATTTTCTGAAAAATAATGTTTCATTTTCCTATATAAAATTACGGAATTCTTAATGTTTGAGGTAGAAAATGATCTTTAATACTGACTCCTAATATGGATTTTTAATATAATTTATACGTACTTCTTCCCTTGTATAGTGTGAACGAAAATTATTAACCAAGCCCCTTTCCTACAGTTAAAACCGTCTACCTGTTTTAATATTTATACCGCCTACTATTATTATATTAAGTGCCACCTTAATATCGTAACAAAATACCCTTTTAAGACAATATTTTTTTGATTAATTTTAAGGCGGTATTAGGGATAAAAAAGCGAGGGAATTTATCGACGAGGAGGCAGATTTATTCACCTTTCTTTTACCGTAACTATATGAAAAGTGAATACTTGGGATATATTGACAATGAATTATTCTATACAGATTTTTTAGCGAAGAGATAACGGTGTCTTGCAACCCATTGATAGAGAAGCGGCCCGATTGATCCGGACCCCGGAAAATAAAAAACAAGAGCAAGCGGCATTAACATGGGCATGGAAAAACATATTTTCCGAAACACAAAAAAACCGCCATGAATGCTGCAGTCTTCATCGATAAGGATCATTTCATGTTCACAGGCCGCCTCCGTAAGCTCGGGATGGATTTGTTTAAGATCAGCTGCTGTTCTGAAATTTACATACATGTATTTTTCAAAAAGGTCCATAATCTGTATCCGTTTAATCCACCGACGGCAAAACCCGCAGTCGCCATCGTAAATAATTTTCAGCCTAAGCGTCGCCGAATGATTACGCCGTTGTTTTTGCTCTATCCAAGCCACGATTTGATCCGGATTAATAAAAAGAAGCAATTGAACAGGAAATAGGAAGAAAAATATGGCCGGTACATCAAGAGTCAATATCAAAATAATATGGAAGAAAATTCCACCGTATATGGCTGAAATCCGTGTCTTTTTCCAAAATAGAAAAAACATCAGTGAAAGTTCGCATCCGATAATCAAGATTCCAATCCAATAACATAATTCCGGTTGAGTTTTCAAATAATCTCTTAATAAAAACCATTTGGTTACTCCCGCCGGAGATTTGTGCATTAAATAATAAATGGGATTTGCGTTCAGCCAATTTCCATTTGGATAAATCTTCCACAGGGCCGTGTAGAAAAAAGTGAAACCAATCTGCATTTGCAATAAACGCTGAATAAAATAGGAACGCTTTTGTCGGTATCCCCTTCCCTCCTGCATCAGACAATCCACCGAGAAGTAGTCGCCGTGGTATGGAACCAAACACATTAAGAAAAGCGTTACCAATAAAATATCCCAAGACAAAGTTCCGACGTGAAAACTATTTAAAGCATAAAAATAATAGCAGGCGATCGTCGTTAGAATTGCACTTAGCTGGCTTAAAAAACCAATCAAAAAGAAAAAACTAAAAAGACAAAAAACCCAAACAAAAAGATAGATGACCCAATCCGGGCTTTTTATAATCCATTCAATAAAATACACGGGGAAAAAAGTTGTATTGTAGGATTTATAGGCGGTTGACAAATAATTATCGCCCATATGAAAGAATGTCGGCAGCACATGAGCCATAACTGTAAAGGCAGCAGCTAGCCGAAAAAAGGAAATACTGATCGACGATCGTTCTTCTAAGAAACATTTATTCCAAAAACTAATTATTTTTTTCATTATTTAGAAACGCACATATTGTTTATCACATTCATAAAGCATTTTCTGCCGTCGATCATAAGGTTTCTCAATCATATCCGGATGATAAAATGCAGTGATATAAAATTTGTCGAAGTAAGGAAATCGGTAATTTAAAAACCTGCAAAATTGAGCCCCCACCGCCGGGTTATCAGAGTCACCTACACCGCCCATTATACCGCGGTGAACATTATCATATCCGAATGTCCTCGTCCGGAAAATATCATGCGGATCAATCAATTGAGACTGTTCGCTTTTTACTCCATACACTTCAACATAACCGTCGGATTTGTCGACTTGGTAAAACATAATCCATCCGGCCGGAGGAAATAAAAATTTTGTCTTGGGAAATATTAAGCCGAATTGTTTATTTAGATAGAAACCTCGAAGGGATTCGTATTGGAATAGAATCATCCACAAAATCACAAAAATAGAAATAAATGTATTTCTCCAGCGTCGGGTTTTAGAAAAATGAATCGCCAGCATTAGAGGCACAAAAACAATGAATAGTGTAAAATCCGGAAAATGTAAAATGAGATAAAACCAAAGAAAAGAAAAAAAGGCAAGGATGAAAGTGATGAATATTTTTTTCATGTTCAAAGAAATCCGACGGAGATTAATTTCTGCGGTTGCCTATTCTTTTTCGGAAAAAACTTCCGCCGAAAAGATTTCAATGATTGTTTTTTGAGTATCTTTCCAACAATCTCGAGGTAAACCGGCTTTTTGGGAACATAACTCCGATAAAAATTGTTCTTTGGACCAGCCCGTGGAATCGGCAACTTGAGGAAGAAAGACTCCCGTTTTGTTATCTTTTGACACAATAACTCCATGCGTTCCCAAACGTATTTCATCCGTATTCATGATACGTCGCGGCGTGGATAAAACGGATATTTCGATTTGAATCTGATCGAGTTCGTCTTTTTGAATCGGCGTAAATCGATGATCTTTCGACGCGGCTGAAATAGCCATGTTGATGACTGTATTGTAAAGCGGACCCCTTCCAATAATGTTTCCGATACATCCTCTTAACTGGCCATTTTTATAAATGGAAACAAAAGCTCCTTCTTTTTCCAATAATCTTTGGTCGTCTTCTTTAGGAGCTAAGCGCTCCCCGCTGCCAACAAACTTTCGAATAGCTTCTTTGGCCATACTGATCAATTTCTTTTTTTGATCGCTTGTCAGCGGATTGATATTTGAATTATTTTTTTTATAAATGACAATAGAACTGTATCCGACGACGCTGTCTTTTTTTCCATTCACATCACCAGAATTCGCATACTTCAGCACGTCAACGTCTGTCAATCCTCTTGCTTTAGCTAGCAGGAGTGACGTAACAACGGGTAAACATCCGCACATTTCCATACTTCCATTCCGGCATTCCTGATAAATTTTGTCAATGTCCTGATTCTTAATGGCTTCAATCGTTTTTAAATCCATAATTCTAGCAAAAGAATCATCATGATAATGCGACAAATCTGAACTGACCACGACCAAAACATCGTCGCGGGTTCCAATCAACTGATTCAATTTCTGAGCAAACTCTGCTAATAATTCCGGACTGGGTTGACCGATAATGACCGGAACTAATTTAAAATCCTTGAAGGTTCTTTGCAGAAATGGAATTTCCACTTCAAGCGCATGTTCTTTTATAAACGCTTTCGGATCATTAGATATTTGCGATTCGTCCTTTGTCAGAGACTGAGCAAATTCCTCGTCGACATTCACAACTCCTAATGGCGTCTCAAATCCGCCTTGACTCCAAACTGAGATGCCTTCAAAACCGTAAAAATGACTAGGGGCTAAAACGATGATTGTATTATATTTTTGCTGGCTGACGGCTTTAAAACTATGGGCCGCCACGGCGCCGGAATAATAATATCCGGCATGCGGAGCAATAATAATCTCGACGGGATTGGTATAGGGATCGACAACGGCCGTTTTCATCATTTGATCAATTTGATCCGCCAGATCCTTTGGATCGCTGGAATAAAATTGACCGCTTACATTTGGTTTCTTAATATTGTTTTCGCTGAATGCTGCTGAATTCATAAAAGTTAGGGTGAATAAAAACGTGTAAAACAAATATTTTTTATTCATTAAAATGACGGTCTAAAGATAAAAGGATGGTCTTTTGATATTTTTTTAGCAGAAGTAGTATACTGAGAAAAGTTGAAACATCGATGATGAAAACAGCCCACAGCGGCAATGAAATTAATTCTCCAAAACACCCGCATTCTGTTATGGGCAATTGACGGATCATAGCCTGACCGACAATTGTCATCAATGTTCCAGAAATGATTAAAGCACTGAACAAAGAAATTCTCGTCCACAAACCAAAAAAGAGAAATAACCCTGTAAAAAGCTCGATCCATGGAAAAGTTTTTGCGATTATTATTTCCCATGAACTTGGTACAATCGTATAACTTTGGATCACATACTGAAAATTCTGATACGGAGAAATAATCTTCTCAAAACCAGAGACAAGATAAATTAATCCGATGAAAATTCTTATGAAGACAAAGATATTAATATTTATTCCCCCAAAATCTCTTTAAACTCTTTTTGTAAATCTTTAAGTCCAACCACCATCTTATCATTCACAAAATACGTCGGAGTCGCTTTAATTCCTAATTTTTGACCACTTTCTTTATACTGCTTTATAACTTGATCAACTTTATTATCGGCCAAACAAGCCTGTAGTTTTGTCATATCCAAACTAACTTGCTTTGCCATGGCCTCGAACGATGGATAAGCGTTGATAACCTTACTCCATTCATCCTGATGATCGATTAACTGATCATGAAATTCCCAAAATTTATTTTGATTGGCCGCACATTCTGCAAATCGGGCACTTAAAAGCGCGTGAGTATGCATGGGAAGCGGAAAATATCTCATTTCCACATAGATATTTTGAGAATCTTTTTGCATACGTTCCCGAAGGTATTTGGCACCCATGGCGCAAGCGGGGCACTGAAAATCCATATATTCAACAATCTTTATTTTTGCGTTCGGATTCCCCTTAAATCGGCCCGATAATTCGGAGGTGGGTTGACTCTTTTGATAATATTTTATACCTAAAACTAAACCTATGACCAGGACAACCAAAAGGAATGAAATCAGTTGTTTATTTTTCTTTGCCATTGTCATCTCCTAACTAGCTGATTTACAGCTTACGTATTTAATGGAAGCGGCGCCATGGAAATTTCAGCCACAATTCTTCTTTTCCCGTCGACCTCAAACTGGATTTCATACATTTGCGTTTCATTCGGAGAAAATTCAATTCCCATCAAAACATTATTCTCATACCCGGAAAAATGCGACATAACCAATTCAATATATCCAAGTTGGGTGAGGCCCGTTTTAAAATTACCGGCGATAAGATTACATAGCGTGCCGATTGAATCAAGCATAACTTCCTGATTATCTTCGTCGACGTCGGGGTAATTAAGCTTTTTAATTAATTCAACCAAATAACTTTGGCCGACATAGATGATCATGACACCCACCGCATCATGCTTGTCCAAATCATCACGCGATTTATAAAAATTAACCGTCGAAATATAGGTTGTTTCATCGAATTTGCTTAAACTGGACACGCGAATCCGGTTCATAAATTCGGCAATCGGTTTAACAATAAATATCGGATTTGAAGAAAGGTCAATATTAGCCCGCTTTTTAAGAATACGTTTAACAACCCTGGCCAGCATCAAAGCCTGAATATATCTCTCGTCGAGCCGGTCATTATCATCTTTTGGAATATTAACCATACTTTAGTCCAGTTTATTTTATGTATGTTCTTATTAGTCCTAATAATTCTTCCGGTGGATAAGGTTTAACAACATATCCGGCCAGATTTGGATTAGCGTTTCTCGCCTCGCGTTTATTATCATCTGAGCCTGAAGCGGTGATCATAATGATAGGAATGGACGCCACCATGGGAGTTTTCATGACCGCCTTCATAAAATCAATTCCGTCCACCTTAGGCATCTGCCAATCTAAAAGTATTAAACAAATATCATTAAAATGTTCACTTAAAATTTTCAGACCTTCTTCCCCGTCGCAGGCCTGAAGAATTTCATTTTCAATACCATTTTTTTTCAGCAAATTCATGGTTAAACGGCGGTCCATCAATGAATCATCCACGATTAATACTTTCACACCGACTCCATTTTTTTCTTTTTAAAAATTAAACGTATATTTCTTAAATAAACAATTAACCCCATTGATTGGCCGACGATAAAGACAGGATCTTTTTTAAAAATTGAATATAACAGTAAAATTAAACCACCGCTCAGACTAAAATACCAAAAAACAACCGGCATATAACTTTCCTGTTTGATTTCCGAACAAACCCACTGGACTAGAAACCTGGCCCCGAACAAAAACTGTCCCAAAAAACCGATATATAACCAATATTGTTCTTTAATGCCCCAGAAAACTTGTGCGTTCATTTGGTTCCCTTTGTTTTCAAAATCATAAAAAAATGTATGATCACCCGAAAGATCCGTCGAGTATTATATTTTGTTGTACCGAACTGACGCTTACGATGATTCGAGACGATCTCATTAACTTTATATCCTTGTAAAGACAAACTAAGTGGTATAAAGC
>JAGOSC010000080.1 GCA_018062515.1 Candidatus Omnitrophota bacterium | reverse complement strand
TTTATTGGAAGGATTATTTCTGCGGGGCGAAGGGCAAAGGGGAGTTTTTAGGCCCCGTCGAGCTTAGGGGCCATTTATACCATTGCATTACCTTTATTTATTATATTATTTCTGGACCGGACAAAGCCAGTTTTGAAACGGTTCTTTATTTTCCTGGCTATTTTCATTTTTATTTGGTCTATGTGCTTGTCCTTTTCAAGAGGAGCGATGCTCGGAGTTTGTATGGGTATCGGTTTTAGTGTCTTTGTATTTTTCTACCACCTAAGGCAAAAAAAAATTCAAGCGTATGCTGTTTTATATGCCGCGGGCTTATTAATTATTATCGTCAGTAAAATCAGTTTAGGAGAATCTGCACAATTTGGTTTTTTGAACAGGGAAACGGATACACGAAAATCGGTGTGGGTTGATACATTTAAAATGATCAAAGATAGGCCGTTTTTTGGGCATGGAAGCAATACGTATATGGAAGTTTTTCAAGATAAATATAGGTCTTATTCCATAAAGAAATATTACGAGACAATTGAGTTTGTGAAACATGCGCCAACATATGCCCATAACTGTTTTTTGCAAATCTGGGCGGAAACGGGAATTTTTAGTTTGTTGGCTTTCCTTTGGATTTTATTTAAAATGTTCCAAGATTCGATCCGCCAAATAAAAATATTTTTTCGCCAGCATGATCATTTTTTATTTATTTCAATGGGTTTGTTGTCCGGTTTATTCGCGTTTTTAACACAAAGTTTTTTTGATACCAATTTTTATTCTCTGCAATTATCAGCATACTTTTGGTATATGGCCGGAATTGTCATGGTCATTAACCGTTTTACTATTCAGCAAGAAGGAGTGGGGCAACATGGCTAAAAGTAAAAAAGCTTTAATCACCGGGATTACTGGACAAGACGGCTCGTATCTCACGGAATTATTATTGAGTAAAGGTTATGAAGTTTATGGAATTATCCGTCGATCATCAACGTTCAACACGGAACGGATTGATCATATTTACCAGGATCCACATGAAAAAAACCGACGGCTTAATTTAATCTATGGGGATTTGACGGACGCCAGTTCTGTGAATCATATTATTAAAACGGTAAAACCTGGCGAGATATATAACTTAGGCGCGCAAAGCCATGTGCGTGTCAGTTTTGATGTTCCCGAATTCACCGCCGAGTCGGTGGCGCTGGGAACAACGCGAATTCTGGAAGCGGTGCGCGATTCGGGAATTAAAACAAAATTTTATCAAGCCTCCAGTTCGGAAATGTTTGGCGGCAGTCAAAATGAAAAACTTCAAAATGAACAAACGCCGTTTTATCCCCGTAGTCCGTACGCGGCGGCCAAGGTTTATGCTTATTGGATGACGGTTAATTACCGGGAAGCATATAATTTGTTCGCTTGTAACGGAATTCTGTTTAATCATGAGTCTCCTCGACGAGGAGAAACATTTGTGACTCGTAAAATCACTATGGCTTTAGCTCGCATTATCCATGGTGTTCAAAAGAAATTATACTTAGGTAATTTGGATGCGAAACGCGATTGGGGATTTGCCGGTGATTATGTCGAAGCGATGTGGATGATGCTTCAACAGGATCAACCGGATGATTATGTTATTGCCACCGGCGAAACATATTCCGTAAAGGAATTTTTAACCGAGGCCTTTGGTTATAAAGATTTAGATTGGAAAAAATTTGTCGAAATCGACCCAAGATATTTAAGGCCGACGGAAGTGGAAACGTTAATCGGGGATGCAAGCAAGGCCAAGAAAAAATTGAAATGGAAGCCGAAGATCCAGTTTAAGGAACTGGTCCGCATGATGGTCGACGCCGATATGGAAAAAGTCAAAAAAGAATTATACGGTTCAAGAAATGGATAACATGAAATCATTTACATCCCAAAAGTTTATTGTCACCGGCGGAGCGGGCTTTCTGGGACGACGAGTCGTAGATTTGTTGCAGAAAAAAGGCTGCCAAGATATTTTCGTTGTTCGGCAAAAGGATTTTGATTTGCGAAAGCAAACGGACATCAGCAAACTTTATCAAAAAACACAGCCGGATGTGGTGATTCATTTGGCGGCGTCCGTCGGTGGAATCGGCGCTAATCGGGAAAATCCGGGCAAGTTCCTGTATGAAAATTTGATTATGGGAACTGAATTGATTGAACAAGCCCGGCATCATCACATTCAAAAATTTGTCACCGTCGGGACAATTTGTGCTTATCCGAAGTTTACCAAAGTTCCTTTCAAAGAAGACGATTTATGGAATGGATACCCGGAAGAAACCAATGCCCCGTACGGATTAGCCAAAAAAATATTATTGGTGCAGTCGCAAGCCTACCGTCAACAATACGGATTGAATGCGATTTATGTACTGCCCGTTAATTTATATGGTCCCGGCGACAATTTTGATCCGTCATCGTCGCATGTCATTCCGGCTTTGATTAAGAAATGTATTGATGCCAAACGAAATCAGCAAGAATCGATTACGGTTTGGGGAACAGGAAAGGCGACCCGTGAGTTTTTATACGTCGATGATGCCGCTCGCGGTATTGTCATGGCCGCGCAAAAGTATAATAAGTCCGACCCTGTCAATATCGGTGCCGGCTTTGAGATTTCTATTAAAGATTTGGTCAATCTCATTGTAAAACTGACCGGATATCATGGAAAAGTTATATGGGATAAAACTAAGCCCGATGGACAACCGCGACGTTCTTTAGATACCCGTCGAGCTAAAGAAGAATTTGGATTCATGGCAAAAACATCTTTTGAGGCCGGGCTAAAGAAAACCATTGATTGGTATAAACGGCAAAATGATTAATCTACGCAAATTTATTGAACGATGCGATTTAATCATATTTGGCGCTTTATGCGGAATGATTTGGTTTGTTCCAATTTCCAGTGCAGGGGTCGAGTGGATGTTCGGAATTTGTTTGATTACTTTTCTTACCAAACGCTGTTTGTGTTATCGTCAAGAGTTGGCTGACACGAAGACATCTAAGTTAATTTTCTCACGGAAAAATTTTTTATCAGCCTTATCTTATCTCAAACCCGTTGGTAATCCGTTGAACAAACCTATATTTGTTCTTGTTTTGGTTGCTTTATTATCAGCTATATTCGGTGTCCGGCCATATGTTTCCATTCCAGCCATCATCACTAAATTGCTTCAGGATACATTTACCGCTTTTTTTATAGTCGAGACCGTCAATTCCAGTAAAAGATTAAAAATAATTCTAGGCTTTTTTTTAGCATCCATCTTTATGATCAACATAGATGGGATGTATCAGTATGTAACCCAAACAGATTTCATGAGAGGCCGTGTGATGACTGATGGACGCTTATCATCCGCCTTCCGGCATCCCAATGATTTTGCGTCGTACCTAATTGTCGTTATACCGATTTTAATCAGTTTATCTGTCGTTCAATTTTTAAATTTAAAAGACATGAAAATGGGTTTTGTGAAATTTGAAGGTTTTTTTAATTCGGTCAAATTTCTTACGATTTGTTTTATTCTCGCGATTGTTAGTACTATTTCTTTAGGTTTAACGTATTCGCGCGCCGGTTGGTTAGCCTGCGGACTGTGTCTGTTTTTTCTTGTTTATAAGCGTCCAAAATTACTTGCCGTTTATTGTGCGTTGGGAATATTATTTTTAGGAATATTTACGGTTAAAATGGTTCATGAACGGACAACAAATATCGGCGGTTCTTATAAGAATGCCCTTTTTAACGTATCAGATCGGGACAATAATTGGAGGGAAGCTTTAGGTATGATTAAAAAGAACCCGGTTTTTGGCGTAGGCTTGAACAATTATACCTTGGTCGCCACTTTAGAAAAATTTCGCCGGCCGGAATATCCTCATAATTGTTATCTCCAAATCACGGCGGAAATGGGAATCGTTGGCTTAATAGCATTCATTTGGGTTTTATGGACCTTATACAAAGTGAGCCTTATTTATTTAAGGCAGCTGAAAGACTCGTTGAATTATCATCTTTTACTGGGAGCTATGGTCGGCTTGGGCGCTTTTCTTGTTCAGAGTTTTTTTGATACGAATTTTTATTCTACTCAGTTAAGCGCTTTGATGTGGTTGACCGTTGGATTAATCCTAGCGATCCCTAAAATCGAACTGAAAAATTGATATTTAAACAGAATATGTTGTAAGATATTGAATACAAATGAGTTATGTTCTTAATACTAAATAGATTATAATTTGACAAAACAAAGTGTTTGGATATAATAAACAGATTAAATTTCTATATATATATTAATTAATAAAGGATGATGTATTGTCATGAATAAACAAACGGTTAAAGATGTAGATTTAAGCGGTAAGAAAATAATTATGAGGGTGGATTATAATGTCCCTTTAGATGATCAGCAAAATATAACGGATGACAACCGTATTCAAGCCTCCCTGCCAACGATCAAATATATTTTAAGCAAAAATCCTGCCAAATTAATTCTGATGAGCCATTTGGGCCGACCCAATGGAAAAGTTGATGAAGCGATGCGACTTACGCCTGTGGCCAAACGATTAAAAGAACTTTTAGGTGAAGATGTTCTAATAACGGAAGATTGCATCGGAAAAATTGTTTCTTCAATGATCAATAAAAGCTCTCAGCGTGTTGTTTTACTTGAAAATCTTCGTTTTCATGAAGAAGAAGAGAAAAATAATCCTTCTTTTGCCAAGGCTTTAGCTTCTTTGGCTGATATTTATGTGAATGATGCGTTCGGAACAGCTCATCGCGCCCATGCATCGACCGAAGGTATTACAAAATTCTTGCCTTCTGTCGCCGGTCTTTTGCTGGAAAAGGAATTAGAATATCTTGGCCAGGCGATCGCTAATCCTGCCAGACCTTATGTTGTTATTATGGGTGGAAAAAAGGTATCAGATAAAATCCTTTTGATTGAAAATTTATTGAAAAAAGCTGATGCGATTTTGATCGGCGGCGGAATGGCTTATACTTTTTTGAAAGCCTTAGGCAAAAATGTCGGAAATTCACTTTTGGAAAAAGACCGTATTGGTACAGCTAAAGAATTGATGGATAAAGCTAAAAAAGCCGGTGTAAATCTTGTTTTGACCACTGATTTTGTTGTCGTCGATGATTTCTCCAAAAAAGATACTGTACGCATTGTCGATGAAATTCCTGATGGAACAGAAGCCATAGATATAGGACCAAAAACGCGGGCCGAATTTAAAAAAGTTCTTTCAACGGCTAAAACAGTAGTGTGGAATGGCCCTGTAGGTGTTTTTGAAATTGATCAATATGCTCAAGGAACAAAAGAAATCGCTGAATATCTCGCTAATTTAAAGGGTGCAACGACGATTGTTGGCGGAGGAGATTCAGCCTCGGCGGCGAAGAAATTTAATGTCGCTGAGAAAATGACCCATATTTCAACGGGCGGCGGAGCATCTTTGGAACTTTTAGAAGGAAAAGAATTACCGGGTATAACCGCTTTAATGGATAAAAGGTAAGAACATGAGAAAGACAATTATAGCTGGAAATTGGAAGCTCAATAAAACATGTAAGGAAGCCATTGAATTGGTGACAGAATTAAATCGTGTTTTAATCGACGTTACTGAAGTGGAGATCGTGGTTTGTCCGGTATTTACGGCTTTACGCGACGTGAGTGATGTTTTAGTCGACAGCCATATTCGTTTGGGCGCGCAGAATATTTATTGGGAAGACGCCGGCGCTTTTACCGGGGAAGTTTCCGCCCCGCTTATTAAAGATGCGGGAGCAGAATACGTCATTATCGGACACTCCGAGCGAAGACAATTCTTTGCTGAGACCGATGTTACAGTTAATAAGAAAATCAAGGCCGCTTTAAAACACGGATTAATTCCGATCGTCTGTGTTGGAGAACTTTTGGAAGAGCGCGAGTCGGGCAAAACCAATGCGGTGATTCAAAAACAAATGGATGGTTCATTGGCTGGCTTTACCGCCGATGAAATGACAAAAATGGTGATTGCTTATGAACCGGTTTGGGCTATCGGCACGGGAAAGACCGCCACGAAAGAACAAGCGCAGGAAGTACATGCATTTATCCGTAAATTACTTAGCCAGAAGTACGACCAAGAAACAGCCGAATCCATACAAATTCAGTATGGAGGAAGTGTTAAACCGGAAAATATTAAAGAATTAGTTTCGCAAAAAGATATTGATGGTGCTCTCGTCGGTGGAGCCAGTCTTAAAAGTGATACATTTATCCAAATTGTTCAGAACTCTATTGGTGTAGAGAAGTAAATAATTTTAAAGGGAGATATTCAAATGATGGGATTTGTCATGGTTTTACAAGCGATTGTCTGTGTCTTATTGATCATCGTTATTTTAATGCAATCTGGACGAGGCGGTGGACTAACAGAAGGATTTGCCTCGGCTGAATCTGTGTTCGGCGCGCAGACCAATGAATTTATGATCAAAGCGACAACCGTATTAACCACTATATTTATTGTTTTATGCATCGGTTTAGCGATTCTTTCGACGAGAAGCGGGAAATCAATAATGCCTAACAGGGTCGCGGCTCCGGTCGCTCCTGAAGCGCCGGCTTTACCAATGTCCGTCGACGCGACTAAAGATTTGATAGAAAATATTCCTAATAAGACACCAATTTCGCAAGATAGTCAACCATAACCAATCATTGTTAACAGTTCTTGTACCATAACAAGAGTATTTATGAGTCTTTGGGGACGTCGTTATCATTTCGGCTGTTGGCAAATATTGACAGCGGTTTTTTTTCTATCCTTCATCAGTCCTTCCTCAGCGTTAGCCCAATCTAAAAATTCAAAATACGGTGGTCAAATCGTATTTTCCATCACATCAGATCCAAAAACATTTAATGAAATGTTAATCAAAGATGCGTCCTCGAGTGCAATCACGGGAGGCATATTTGAAGGTTTGACAACAAGTAATCCGGATGATGCCCGGACGGAACCGAATCTGGCCGAATCATGGGACATCAGTCCCGACGGGTTAACCTGGATTTTTCATCTGAGAAAAGATGTATTTTGGAACGACGGTGTTCCATTTACTGCAGATGATGTTGTTTTTACTTACAATGAACTGATTTATAATGAAGAAATTCCTTCTTCATCCGCCGATATTTTTACGATCGACGGAAAGAAAATTACCGTCGAGAAAATTGATGATTACACTGTCCGTTTCATTCTTCCGCTTAAATTTGCCCCGTTTTTAAGAGCCTTGGGAGGCGCTATTCTTCCGAAACACAAACTAAAACAATATGTGGATAATCATACGTATAATTATCAGTGGACCATTGATACTCCCGTCGAGGAAATTGTCGGCACTGGCCCTTTTAAATTAACCCGATACGAACCTGGCCAAAGAATCGTTTTATCCCGTAATGAACATTATTGGAAAAAAAGCGCGGATGGCGACCAATTGCCGTATATCGATAAAATCATTTATATGATTCTTCAAAGTAGCGATGTCGAGCTTTTGAAATTTATCGAGGGAGAAACCGATGCCCAGTCGATACAGGGACGGGATTATCCCATGATTAAACCTTTGGAAGAAAAGAAAAATTTTACGGTTTATGATACCGGCCCAGATATGGGCAGCCAATTTTTATTTTTTAATCAGAATACGGGAGTGGATCCGAACACAAAGAAGCCCTCTGTTGCGCCGGCAAAGTTTAGGTGGTTTAGTGATATTCATTTCCGTCGGGCCATCGCGCATGCCATCGATAAAAAGGAAATCATAGCGATTGTAAAGAATGGTTTGGGTTATGAGCAAGATTCTTCGATCGGTCCGGG
>JAGOSC010000079.1 GCA_018062515.1 Candidatus Omnitrophota bacterium | reverse complement strand
GGACAGGTATATACCATGCCGTCCTTACTTGGTTTATTTTCATACCCGGGAGCAATGTCCGCAACCGTTCCGGGCGGATTGTTGTACCATCCAAAATCGTTGGGTAGTTTTACTTGTTTTGTATATTCCTCAGCTGTTTTAAAATCCGGGATATCTTCATGGACTTTAAGTAACGTAAACATACCGCCCATTCCAATCGGCCCAAAAGGCCCATCTCCTCCCATCATAGGAAGCGTATTTTCAGGACCTTTCATGTGTGCGGCATGTTCGAGGTGTTCGTGCATTCCTTTTTCACCCATCGCCATGTAACCAGGTAAAAGGTCACGGACTTCATCCTCTATCCCTTCCTGGCTGATACCGATTACGTTTGGAACACTATGGCCCATGGCGTTCATCGGATGATGTCGCAGATGACAGTGAAGCGCCCAGTCTCCGGCGATTGCGATAAATTCGTAATCGCGGGTTTGACCCGGACCAATGGCGACTGTCGTCTCAGGATACTGAGCAGATTCAGGAATATCTCCTCCGTCTGTGGCAACTATTTTAAAGTTATGCCCGTGCATGTGTATGGCATGAAAATCCTGTCCCACATGTCCAACACGAACACGCACCCGCTCACCAGGCCGAGCCAAAAGAGGAGCAGTACCGGGAAACGCTCGGCTATTAAACGTAAAGATATTGAAGTCGGTCATGACGTTGGGATCCGGACGGGAGGTCCCGGGTTCTACGAACCATTCATTTAAAAAAATCGCGTAATCTCTGTCAATTTTAGGATTTCTGTTTTTGGGATGAATAATGAAAAAACCCATGGTTCCAAGACCAATCTGTACCATTTCGTCGCCGTGGGAATGGTACATCTGGGTGCCGTGTTGTTTGAGCGTGAATTCATAGGCAAAGGTTTCTCCCGGCATGATGGGTTTTTGATTAAGCCCCTGAACGCCATCCATGCCGCTGGGAAGAAGAATACCGTGCCAATGCACGGCGGTGGGCTCGGGGAGTTTGTTAGTCACAAGAATCCGAACCCTATCACCTTCCACAGCTTCAATGGTGGGTCCCGGCGTTTGCCCGTTATAACCCCAAGCCTTGATCTTCATTCCCGGAGCCACCTCCCATTCCACTTCTTCAGGGATAAGGTGAAATTCTTTTACGCCATCTACCATTTTCCAAGGGAGGGTCGAGCCGTTAAGCGTAACCACTGGCGTGTATGGCAAGTTTTCAGAATTCGCATCGGCTGATGATTGCACCTCTGCAATAGAGGATTGATATCCTGCTGTAAAAAATAAAAACACAGCCGTTGTTAAGATTAGAAATTTCTTCATTATTACTTCCCTCCGTGATTTTGATGATTCATATGTTCCATATCTGCTTTATCTTTTTGCATGGTTGAAGATTCCATGCTCTCTTCCGGAATAAAAGTAAATCTTTCGCCGGTTAGACTTTCCAATTCTGAACGAATAACCCAATACTCTTTTAGGTTCTCAAGAAATTTATGGATTGCTTCAACTTCTTCCTTTTTAGCGTCCAGCAGATCATAAACACCAACAAGCATGAAGTTATAATGCTTTTGTAATGAATCAAGAAATTGGGCATGTAGAGGAATAACCGTGTCTTTATAAGTTTTAACCAAATTCTTTACGGCTATAAGTTTTGCATATTTTGAACGTACTTCAGCAAGGATCTCATCTTCTAAAGCCTTTAATCGCTTTTCGCTTTGCCGCAATTCTGCTTTCGCACGGGCAACCGAACTCTGCTTTTGATCAAATAAAGGCACTTCAACCTCGAAAACAGGTCCCGAAAGTTTCCCTCCATCGGATTCTTTCTCTATATTGTAACCTGCTTCAATATCAGGAAAAATTTCCATACGGCTGACGGAAACAGTTTTTTGCATGACCTTAACTTCTTGCCTAGCCGCTGCCAGATCAAAATTCATGGCCAGAGCTTTTGACTCTAATTCTTTTAGAGAGGTCTCTTCTTTCGAAACATATGGTAAATCTTCTAGAATATCCCATGAAATGTCATATCTGGATAAACCCATAAGCCGCGCCAAATTTTCGCGTGCCTCTGTAACTTCCGCCTCCTTCTGTGTCAATTCCATCTGAGCCTGATAAAGCGCCATCTTATGACCGGTTAAAACAAGATCATTGATATTTCCGGCTTTAAGCTGACGTTCAGCCAACTCCACAGCAGATTGAGCCGCTTTAAGGATTTTTTCCTCCATCGTATACATCTGTTTAGCTGACTGAAATGTGTAATAACCTGCCCTTATTTCACTATCCAATTTAAGGACAGCCTGGCCTACACTATATTTAACCTGCTCCAATTGCTGACTGGCCATCTTACGACGTAACGGCAAAATAATAATATCGAGAATATTCTGTCTCACTTCAAATTCAGTGTTCGTTTTTCCCGCATGACTCGGCTGACGAATACTTCCTTCAAAGATCGGATTCGTAAGCAACCCTGCTTTCACTACGTCCGTTTTGGAAATTCCTAACTCTTCAAATACAGCTTGTAAAGACGGATTATTAATAACGGCTACCTGAACAGCATCATCTACCGTTAATTTATTCTGAAGAATAGATTGTATCTGATGATTGATTTCTTCTTTGTTAACGGAAGATTGCCACTTAATATTCGATTTTGTTCTTGCTTCAATTTGCTTTTGTACATCCTTAAATTCCCGTTTTGCGGAAACGGACGCACAGCCTGAGATGGTGCCAATGAGAATTATAAAAATAGCTAGATTTGTTATTCGCATTTTCATTTTTCTTCCTTTTAAAAGTCGAATTCCTCTTTAAGAACGAAAAAACTAAATAGATATTTTTTACAAAAAAATGCAAAAAAGGGCACTGCTCCTTAGGATCTTTTTTTGACCAAAAGTAAACACTCTTGGCCTTTCAGATCTAAGGTCAAATTTTTAGATTTGATTTAAAGACGGAGATTGGAGTTTTTGAGATAGATAGGAAGTGAAACGTGATCTAAATGATCTTGAAAAGGTGGGCCGTGCGTTTGACTTGATAACGAGGCGAGTAAAGAAACGCTCTCGAAGTGGACGTTAGCCATAAAATTCTTGGCTAACATTTGGCTTGTTGAAACAAAAATTATATCAGCGGATTGCGCAGAGAGAAAACTCAAATGCTTAGGGCAGGAACAACTATGATCTCCCTCAGAATGTTCCTGATGTTCGGAATGATCACTTTTCTCTAATTCATGAGATTCTTGAGGATTTTCGCTTGAACAATTTGAATGTACTTCATCAGCAAAAGCTTTTTCATCCAAGCAACAACAAAAAGTGATTGCAAGGAAAAGAGGAATTGGTAAAAATACAGCTATAATTTTTTTATATTCTCTCTTCATCATAAGTAGTTTTGCATTAACGAATGTATTAGTCAAGTAGAAATATTCTCAAGACATTAATCTTTACGATTCTTCTGATTTTCCTTTTTTAGATTTAGGGCCGCAACAACCGCCACCCTTCATCATGCCTCCACAACATTTCATTATTAGTAGAATAAAAATAATTATCCCAACCATCAAAAATGAAGTATTCCAATCCATATAATCACCTCCTTTTAAAGTATTATCTTTTATAACTTTTATTTTATATTTCTTTTGTTGCCGGTGATAGTTTCCCCTTTCGCAATTCTCTATTTTTCCATATGAAGAAAATCGCTGGATAAACCAATAGTTCTAACCCGAATGAACTGATGAGCCCACCGACCATAGGTGCGGCAATACGCTTCATCACATCTGCCCCAGCTCCATGCGAAAACATAATCGGAAGCAAACCTAATAAAGCAGCCATAACAGTCATCATCTTTGGCCTAATACGGCGTACAGCTCCATGAACAATGGCTTCTTTTAAGTCCGTGGTAGATTTCATTTCACCTCGACGAATAGCATCTTTATGCGCTATATCTAAAAAAAGAAGCATTAAAACACCTGTTTCTGCATCGAGGCCCATCAGAGCAATCATTCCCACCCAAACAGCAATAGATAAGTTATATCCCAACGCCCATAATAACCAAAACGCTCCAACCAGAGAAAACGGCACGGCTAATAAAACGATACCTGTTTTCACCCAAGATTGAGTGTTCAAATAAAGTAATAGAGCGATTATAAAAAGTGTAAATGGAACGACAATTTTAAGTCGTTCGCGAACACGAATCATATTTTCATATTGCCCGCTCCAAACTAAACTATACCCTTCCGGAAGTTTAAGTTGATGAGTAACTTTATTTTTTGCCTCCTCAACATAAGTGCCAATGTCACGCCCCGCGACATCGACATAGACGTAACCGGCCAACATTCCATTTTCATTACGAATCATGGCAGGGCCAGTACGTAAGACTATGGTGGCAATTTGTCCAATGGCAATCTGCGCCCCTGATGGAGTGGCAACGAGTACACGGCTTAATTTGTCCACATCATCTCTAAACTCGCGCGGGTAACGGACATTAACGCTATATCGCTCACGACCCTCAAAAATCGTCGTGATATTCTCACCTCCAATCGCTGATTGAATCGTCATCTGGGCCTCAGCAATAGATAATTGATATCGGGCAAGCTGATCTCTTTTTAAATCGAAATCGAGGAAATATCCGCCTTGCGTCCGTTCGGCAAAAACACTGCGTGTCCCGGGGATATCCTTCAGCATAGCTTCTAATTCCATACCGATTTTATCGATTTCTTTAAAATCACTTCCTAAGACTTTAATACCGATTGGTGTTCGAACTCCCGTTGATAACATATCGATTCGATTTTTAATCGGCATCGTCCATGAGTTTGTTGTTCCGGGAATTTTCAATGCCTTATCCATTTCTTCAATAAGCTCCTCATGAGTGATACGACGGCCATTAACCATCCGCCATTCATTTTCCGGTTTTAATAAAACGACGGTCTCCATCATTGAAAATGGAGCCGGATCTGTTGAGCTTTCGATCCGTCCTGCTTTACCAAAAACCTTATCGACTTCAGGAAAACTTTTTAAGAGTTTATCCTGATTTTGTAACAATTTTTGTGTCTCAGTAACGGAAATTCCCGGCATGGTAATGGGCATATACAAAATGGATCCTTCCCACAACGGTGGCATAAATTCCGACCCTAATTTCATAAATATGGGAACTGTTGTGGCCATCAACAAACAAGCGGCGACAATGGTCGCTTTGGCATGATTTAAGACAAACCGACAAACAGGTTCGTACAAACGAAACAAAATTCGACTGATGGGATGTTTCTCCTCGGGATAATACCGCCCGATCAATAAAGCATTACCGATGTTTGCCAACCATTTCGGTTTCGATTGAAACGGCTTAGTTCTTATAAATATTAATCGAATGGCAGGATTTAAAGTCACAACTAAAATAGCAGCAATCGCCATCGCAAACGTTTTTGACCAAGCCAATGGTTTAAACAAACGCCCTTCTTGATCAAGAAGAGTAAAAATTGGCAAGAAGGAAACAGCGATGACTAAAAGGGCAAAGAATACTGAAGGTGCAACCTCTTTAAGTGCTTTTAAAGCGACTTCGTGGGGATTTTCTTTGCGGCCATCGGTCTCCCATTCTTCCAGTCGCTTATACACATTTTCCATTTGCACAATCGCCCCATCGACAAGAACTCCAATCGAAATGGCAATCCCAGCGAGCGACATAATATTGGATGTTAATTTCAACCCAAACAATGGAATAAACGAAATCAATACAGCTATAGGAATCGTTATAATGGGAATAAACGCTGATGGGAAATGCCATAAAAATATTAAAATAACCAAACTGACGATCACCATTTCTTCGACTAATTGGTGCTTTAGATTATCAATGGCTTTCTTGATAAGATCAGAACGATCATACGTTACTTCGATCTTAACTCCCTCGGGCAAGGATTTTTCAACTTCTTTGAGCTTGGCTTTGACGGCATCAATAACCCTTAAAGCATTTTCACCTTGGCGCATGACAACCGTGCCGCCTACAACATCGCCTTGTCCATTTAAATCCAGAATTCCACGACGGATATCACCGCCCAGACCGACATGGGCTACATCTTTAATCATAATAGGCGTACCATTCTGATTTGCTCCTAAAACGATCTGTTCTAGATCCTCAATCGATTTCGCATAGCCATGCCCGCGAATCATATATTCCGCACCCGTAAATTCCACTAAGCGTCCACCGGTTTCCTGATTGCCGTTGCGCACGGCTTCAATCACATTTGTAATGGGAATTTTATAGGCTAACAATTTTCGCGGATCAACCGTGATTTGATATTGCTTTACAAAACCGCCCTGAGGCGCAACTTCCGCGACTCCAGGTACAGATTGAAGCCAATACTTTAAATGCCAGTCTTGAAAACTACGAAGCTCAGCCAAATCGTGTTTACCGCTTGTATCCACTAAGGCATATTGAAAGACCCAGCCAACTCCTGTGGCGTCAGGGCCAAGTTCTGTTTTCACGCCTTCCGGCAAACTAGAGGAAATTTTGCTTAAGTATTCCAAGACCCGGCTTCTCGCCCAATAAAGATCCGTCCCATCTTTGAAAATGACATAGACATAAGAGAATCCAAAATCAGAGAAACCGCGGATGGCCTTAACTCCAGGAACTCCTAATAAGGAAGAGACAATTGGATAAGTCACTTGATCTTCGATTAAATCAGGACTGCGATCCCACTTCGAATAAATAATCACTTGCGTATCTGATAAATCCGGAATGGCATCAAGCGGAATATTCTTCACCGACCATATAGATGCCACAATGGCAACGGCAACAAAAATAAGAACTAAAAATTTCTGTCGAGCGCAAATATCAATCAATTTTTCTATCATGATTACTGCCCTCCCGCCGCCAATGAGGCTTGCAGACGGCTTTCAGAATCCAAAAGAAAATTACCAGACGTAACTATCACTTCTCCTTCTTTTAATCCGGATTTAACAACGACCATACCATCCCCTTCAAAACCCGTTTTAATATTGCGGGGCTCAAAAACACCTTCTTTGGTTTGAACATAAACAATTTTATGTAAACCTGTATCCATAATAGATTGACGAGGAACGACCAGCCCTTCGTCTAACTCAACAGGAATATCAATATTAACGTACATATTTACGCTCAATTCACCTTTATATTGCGGCAATTCAATGCGGGCACGAGCAGTCCGAGTGACGGGATCGATAACAGGAGCGACATTTTTTATTACACCTTCAGTTGTTTCCTGATAGGTTGGAATCGTGGCAATAACTTTTTGGGTGGGAGAAACAAATCCCAAATCATTTTCAGAAATATCAGCATAAACAAGCACTGAATAATGTTCATCAAAAAATAATAACTGCGGCTCTACCCAAGGCTGGCCATTTTTTACTTCTCGAAGTTGCTGAAGCTCTTTTTCTGTGATTCCCATGTGAACTAATTCCGCTTCAGCTTTAACAAGCCTTTGTTGCGCCTTGAGTTTATCATCACTTCGCCAACGTTTATCAGCAGGAGTCTCCAAATAATATTCGCGCCAGTTGATATTAAAATCTCCTTTGATATTGCGTCGGGTCAGAAATGGATAAAACTGCTGCCAGGCTTGGATATATTCAATTTGAGCATCATATAATTCCAAATCATGAGCAACATATCCGTACGCGTGAATTGTTTTAGTCAACGTCTTTTTCATGACTTGCGCTGTGGTAATTCCCATCAATTGCTGCTTGCTTGTGTTTATTGAAACTGTTGCATAGCCAGCTGTGGAGTTCAATGATGGAGAAGAATTTTCTTTCTTGACCAACTTCATCGAGCATATAGGACAAGTTCCCGGTTTATCACTAATCACCTGTGGAT